>JBCDFB010000007.1:0-20575 GCA_039178655.1 Pseudomonadota bacterium
GAGCCCGGAAATGATCTGCCGCTGAAAGACCATCACCAACAGGAAGAGGGGCGCGGTGATGGAGACGGCAGCGGCAATGGCCTCCACCTGGTCGGTGGTTGTGGTCTCCCGGTTGAAGTAGCTGGCGATGGCCGGAACCATGGTCTGGTTTTGTGCGTCAAGCAGCAGCGATGTGACGAGGAAGTCGTTGTAGGCCAGAAGGAACGAGAAAAGGCCCGTGGTGATTACGCCGGGCCACATGACCGGCATGATGACCCAGCGGAACGCTTGGAAGTGAGTGCAGCCGTCAACCCGCGCCGCTTCGTCGAGCTCCATGGGAATGTTCTGGAAGAACGAGCGCAGCATCCAGATGGTGAACGGCTGATTGATGGCAACGAGCACCGCAATGACGGCAAGGGGCTGGCCATAAAGGGTTGGCGCGTTCTCGCCGAGGATGGGCTCCAGGATTTCCGCCGAATTGACAAACACCGGCAGGTAACCCGCCACGAGGACTGAGTGGGGCAGCGCACGGAAAATCAGCCCCAGAATGAGGATCCAGAACGCCAGCTGCGAGCCGGAGCGGGCGAGCCCGTAACCGGCAAGGGTCCCCACTGTAAGGGAGATTGTCACCACCCCGGCGGTGACAATCAGCGAGTTGATGAAGTTGCGCCAAAACTCGTTCTCCACCCACACCGCGCGATAGTGCTCTGTGGTGAGGCCGATCACCGGTTCCCCCACTGGCCCGAGCAAAGGATTGACGAGGCTGGTGAAGGCCGGGAGCGCGAAGAAGAAGATGAGAACGAAGACCGCGCCGAAGACTGCCGAAGCGCCCACCCAGCCAAATGCCACTGGCCCGGCGCCGTTGCGGGTCACCGGCAGGGCGGCGGCAAAGATCACAATCCCTGCAAAGACCACGAACGCAATGGCACCGCCCATGGTGCCCACAAAGCTGCCCGGCAGGGGCACGGCCCAGCCGAGCGCCGCGTAAAGCATCAACAGCGGCGCGCCCCACAAGATCGTGAGCGTTGCAGGGCGGGAGAGGGTTCGGGCAAGCCCGCCGAGCCGGCCGAAGGCCACCTTTCCGGCAAACCACAACACCACCAGGCCCAGCGCGATGTCGAAGAAGGAGATGCCTCTGCCGCTTTCCAGCGTCGCCGGGCCGACAATGACCTGGACCGGGTCTGCAGCAAAGGAATCCACCGGTGCCTTGATGCTCATGGCAGCGATCCACACGATGGGGAAGGCTGCAATCACACACCAGATGGCAAGGAAGGCGGCTGTGCCGATGCGAAGGCCGAAGGGTTGGCGCAGGGCGCGGGGCGTGGACATGGCTCAGCGGCTCCCGCGGTGGTCACGCCAGGTGCGGCGCAAGAGTGGAATAAGCAGGATGACGATCCCCACCATGGTGAGCATGGCGCTTGCCGAACCGCGGCTGATGGCCCGGTTCCCCGCATCATCGGGCTGAAGGAAGTCGTAGGTGAGCCACTGCAGGGTAATGCGGTGGGCTTGGCTGGAAAAGCCGATCACCTCCTCAAAGGCACGGTAGGCGTCCATGAGGTGGATGAGTGCCACGAAGATGATGAGCGGCATGAGGTGCGGGATCACCACGAAGCGCAGCCGCTCCCACCGGGAGGCGCCGTCGATGATGGCGCTTTCCAGCGTGTCCTGGTTCACCGTCTGCAGCCCGGCATAGAAGATGACGAAGGCGAACGGTGCCACGTGCCATACGCGGTAGAAGAGCATCAGGACTTCGATGGTCCAGCCCTGGGCCCACATGGCAATATCCTGGCCCGTCCAGCTCTCCAAAAGCGAGGTGAGGATGCCATCGCCAATGAAAAGCCAGCGGATGGAAAGCGCACCGATCACCGGCGTGATGATGAACGGCAAAAGCGAGACGAAGATGATCTGGCCGCGCATCGCCCTCACGGCGCCGTTCACCGCAAGGGCAAGGGCGAGGCCCAGCCCGATCACCAGCGGCAGGGTGATGAGTGTGAACGTGACTGTGAAGCGCAGCGCCTTCCAGAACGGAATGGTGAGAACTTCGGAAATACTGAAGTTGGAGAGCGCCTCGCCCACGGCGCCCAGCTGAATCACATTGGCGTAGCTCTGCAGCCCCACCCAATTCGTCGTGGTCTGCACGTTGCCATCATCGTCAAGCACAGGCCGCGTGACCGTTTCGGTGGTGCATACCGGCTGCAGGAAGCCCGGCGTGCAGTTTTCCACCTCAACCCGCTCAAGGATCGGCTGGGTCACCTGGAAACTCTGGAGAAACACCGTCACCAGCGGGATGGCGATGAAGGCAAGCATCATGAAAAGCGATGGGCCGACGAAGATGGCGAAGGTCTTGAGCTTCAAAGGGCGCTCCGATCGAAAATGTCATCGGTGAGCAGAAAGTGCGGTTGAGTAAAAAGGGGGCCGTTTGGCCCCCTTGCTGATCGCGTTATTGAAGAACGCCCGCTTCCCTGGCGGCGGTGCTGTAGGCTTCTTCGGCGGCTTCAAGCGCCGCCTCAGCCGACAGATCGCCGGTGAAGAAGGACGGCAACACGTTGCCGAGGGCGGTATGCATCAGCCCCATCTCGGTGGTTGAAGGGTAGGTGAAGGGCGTCGGCTGGGCCATGGCCGTCGCAATGGCCCCTTCGGCCATACGGTTGGGCTCATAGCCTGCAATCAGCCAGATGGCATCGTCCTGATTTTCCGACACCATGTCGCTGTCGAGCCCCTCCATGGCCACGCGGAAGGCGTTTTCCGCCTCCTCGTCCGGCACGTTCGCGGCAATGACGATGCCATCCCACCACAGCGTAGTTGCGGGTGGTCCGCCCTCCTCGGCGCGGGGCGCGGCGGCGGCAAACACCTTGCCCACCACCTGGGATTCCCCTTCATCGTCCATGGCGCCGCCACGGGTGGCCCAAAGGTTGGCCATGGCGATCTTGCCCTGTTGAAATTGCTGCTGAACGTAGGTGGAGTCCGACGCCAGATACTCAGGGTCCATGTATTTAGTCATGGACTTCAGCATCTCCAGCGCGGCAATGCCGGCCGGCGAGTTGATGTTGGGGGTGGAATCGGCGTTGAACAGGCTGCCGCCGAACCCGGCGTGCATGTTCACAAATTCCTGCGCGAGGTTCCAGCCGGAGGCGAACGTGCCGCCGAGCGGATAGTCCACCACACCGGCATCTTTGATCCTTTGGGCCGCTTCCAGCAGCTCGCCGTAGGTCTCCGGCGCTTCCAGCCCCAACTCGTCAAATATGTCTTTGCGATACATGAGGTGCTGTGTGTTCACCATCATGGCGATCGCCATGATTTGCCCGTCCATCCGGATCAGCTGATTGGGTGACAGGTTTTCGCCGTACTTTTGGACGTATTCGTCAAGCGGGCGGATCAGACCTTCGTTGAGGAGCGGGGTGATGGTGCCGTTCGCCACGCCGCCGATGTGATAAAGCGACGGGTTCGCGGAAAACGCCTCGGGCTGCTTTTTGCGGAATTCCTGATCCAGTTCGGCCTCGACCATACCGCATTCGGACATGGCATCGGTGACCGACTTCCAAGCTTCAAATCCGGCAGACAACGACTTTACGGTCGTGTCGTTCTGAAACGCACAGTCGGCAACGGCCGCCGTGGCGATCAAGCTCATCGCCGTGGCGGCAAGCAGTGTCTTCAAACCCATATTCGTCTCCCTCGATACCGTATTGCCGGTGCTGCTCCGGTCGTGCCTCGTCCTAGGTGCGCCGCTGACCCGTGTCGTGATCGAAGATGTGACAGATGTTGGCAGGCGCTTTGATGGACACGGTGTCGCCAATGTCGGCCCGGTAAAGCTTTGGTGCTTTCACACTCACCAGCGCGCTCCCCACGCGCACGGTGATCATCACAGCATCCCCCAACAGCTCGACGGTATAGACCTTGGCGTTGATTTCGCCGCCCTCATCGACCACCTGCGCATCCTCAGCGCGGAAGCCCAGTGTGACCTGGCCGTCGCCCACCGAAAGCCCGGAGATCTGCGCGTTTTCAGCGGTGAAGGTGCCGCCGCGAATCTCGCCATCCATGAGGTTCATGGCAGGGCTTCCGATGAAGCTTGCCACGAAGCGGTTGGCCGGATTGTCGTAAATCTCGGTGGGGGTGCCGATCTGCTGTACCACCCCGCGCTCCATCACCACCACGCGGTCGGCAAGGGTCATGGCCTCCACCTGGTCGTGGGTCACGTAAATGGTGGTGACCTGAAGCTCGTGGGAGAGGTTCTTGATCTGCGCACGGGTCGACACCCGCAGCTTCGCGTCAAGGTTCGACAGCGGCTCGTCCATGAGGAAGACGTTGGGCTGGCGCACGATGGCCCGGGCAAGGGCAACGCGCTGGCGCTGGCCGCCGGAGAGGGCGGCGGGCTTGCGCTCCAGGAACTCCATGAGTTCAACCATCTCCGCCGCCTTTTTGACCCGCGCGTCGTGTTCCTCATCGGGCACTTTGCGCACTTTCAGCGGAAAGCGGATGTTCTCGTAGACGTTCATATTCGGATAAAGGCCGTAGGACTGGAACACCATCGCCACGTCCCGGTCCTTGGGCTCCAGGTTGTTCACCTTTCGCCCGCCAATAATGATCTCGCCGTCGGTGGCGTCCTCCAGCCCGGCAATCATGCGCATCGTGGTGGTCTTGCCGCAGCCCGACGGCCCAAGGAGCACCAGAAACTCCCTGTCAGCGATGGTGAGGTCGAAGTTGTCGACACCCACGTAAGAGCCCCATCGCTTGGAGACATTTTTCAGCTGCACTTCAGCCATAGATGTCTCTCCGATTGCGCGGCGCTTTCCAAAAGCGCGATCAAAAATTTCGTGGAGCGTAATCCTCCCTCTTCCCCGCCTGCAATAGCTTTGGTTTGATGCCATTTCGCCGCAGGGGAGTGTGGCGCGCTGCGCAGCGTCTTCTGCGTCCGGGTAGTCCGCTCGCGTTGCGCATAACTTAATCGGGTGAGCCGCCGCCGACCGGCCGACCTTAAATCGGTGGCGATGGGGCGGTTCTGGGGGACGAATGATGGACGATATGCGTGGGCGCGTTCGGGCAAGTCTTTGTGCGCTCATTACCACTGATGAAAAGGGGTTCCGATCCGCACTCGATGCCGCGTTCCACAAAGACGTGGTCGTGGACATGGCCTACCCGGTGGAACAACTGGTGGGGCGCGAGGCGCTTGCCGAGGCATTCCTTCAGCCGCTTCGCCGGGCGTTCGATCATGCGCGGCGCCGTGACGAGCTGTTTTTGGGAGGGGCCAACACACGGGCGGATGGGGGCGATTGGGTCGCGTCGGTGACTCACTATGTGGGCCGGCATTCAAGGCGCTTTTTGGGGGCGCCCCCTTCCGACAAGCTGGCGTTTCTGCGCTCCGGAGAGTTTTGGCGCGTGGAGGATGGCAAAATCTGCGAGGGAAAGGTCATCTTTGATTTGCCCGACCTCATGCGGCAGGCCGGCGCCTCGCCGTTCCCCTCAGAGCTTGGCACGGAGATGCTGTTTCCCTCGCCGGAAACCCACGATGGGGTCTGCCCGGAGCCGAGCGGCGGTCTGGACGCGCTGAACACCGTGGAACGGATGTTCGCCGGGCTTCACCGCTATGATCCGGTCACGTTTGCATCCATCGACCAGGTGGGCCCGACCGGCACGTGGACGGACAATTTCATGTGGTACGGGCCGAGCGGTATCGGCTCCAACACCGGCTGGGACGGCTTCGTGCGCGATCATCGCGCGTCCTTCCTTCGCGCCTTTCCCGACCGTGCCGGCGGCAACCACTATTGCCGGATCAGCGACGGGGCCTACGCCGCGGTCTCCGGCTGGCCATCCATGACCATGACGCACCGCGACACCTATCTCGGGATCCCGCCCACCGGCCGCCCGCTCACCTTGCGCGTCATGGATTTTTACCGCTGCGAGGGGCCGAGGATCGCCGAGAATTGGGTTCTGCTCGACTACGGTGATCTCTATCGGCAGATGGGCGGTGACATCTTCGCACCGGCGCAGCGCGAGGTCAGGGAATTGGAGACGGTGCGGTAACCTTCCGCCCACAGGCCATGCTAGTGCCCCCTCGCAAAATGAGAGCCGCGCAGGGAGCACTTCGGCGATGACGACATACGACTTTTCCGGCCGCGTGGCCGTGGTGACCGGCGGCGCCCAGGGGATCGGTGGGGCTGTTGCTGATGCCTTGGCCGCCGGCGGCGCCTCCGTCGCCATCTGGGATACCGACAGTGCCCTTGCCAAAGAGAAAGCCGCGGGGCTTGCCCGCGGGTCGGCGATGACGGTGGATATTGCCGACTGGGCCGCTGTGCAGGACGCGCAAAAGGCGACCGAAGACGCACTCGGCCCGGTGGACATTGTCGTAAACTCCGCCGGGATCGCAGGGATGAATGCGACTGTGGCGGACTATCCGGTGGAGGAGTTTGCGCGGATCTGCGCCATCAATCTCCTCGGCACCTTTCACGTAAACAAGGCGGCGGTGCCGGGGATGAAACAGCGCGGGTATGGGCGGATCGTGAACATCGCGTCCATTGCCGGCAAAGAGGGCAATCCCAACGCCTCGGCCTATTCGGCCTCAAAGGCGGGGGTCATCGGCTTTAGCAAGAGCTTGGGCAAAGAGCTCGCCGACGTGAACGTGGCGGTCAATTGCGTGACCCCCGCCGCCGCGCGCACCAGGATTTTCGACCAGATGAGCGAGGAGCACATCGGTTACATGCTGTCTAAAATCCCCCGCGGGCGCTTCCTGGAGTTGGACGAGGCGGCAGCGATGATCGCTTGGCTTTGCTCGGCCGAAAACTCCTTCACCACCGGCGGCGTTTTCGACCTGTCCGGCGGCCGCGCAACCTATTAAGCCGGGTCACTCCGGCCCGCTGCTTGGATCGAGCTTAAAGAAGTGGTGACGGCTCAGGGTGTGCAACAGATGCTGTTGCTCGTACGGAATGACCTTGCCCACCGGCAGAGCGCGCGCGCTTTGGGCAATCAAGTCGAGTGGACGCAATGAGCTCATTCTTGTTTGACTGCGCTGGCCGCGCCCTAATCCGTGGGGTGACTGCATCAGCTTTGCTGATCGGCTGGTTTCTGGCGGCCGCTGATGTGCAAGCAGCCGGCGGATCGTGCGGGAACACCCCGTCAAGGAGTTGCCCGCAACTGATCTATCAAGGATTGACGTACCCGTATCCGCGCGAAGCAGGGTCGTTCCTCTTCATTGACGGTGGCGTCTACCCTTACGTCACCAAGACTGACCGACTCCTTGAGGACTCCAAAGTGTCTCTGCCTGGCGGAGATGTCATCGAGGTTTCGGACCTTCTCGACCAACTGAACCTCACGCGCTTTCGTCAGCAGAAGTTCGTGCCCGTCGTTGGGTATGGTTCGAACGCAGCGCCGTCACAACTGTCTCGTAAGTTTGCTAAGGAGATTTTGGAAACGAGTGTCGTCATACCCGTCATGAAAGGTTGGATCGACGACTACGATGTTGTTTGGACGCCGTTCTTTACGAGCTATGGAGCGATGCCGTCGACGATTTTCCCGGCCTCTGGCGTGAGAGCAGAGCTTTGGCTGAACTGGATGCCCGAGAGCATCCTGGAACGCATGGATGCGACCGAAGGGGTGGGCCACTACTATGTGCGCACCACACTCAGCGAAGCATCCTTCGGCTTTGACGGGCCAAACCCAGAGCGCCTGGAGCTTTACGTCTCGTGCTTCGGCGCTCTTGAGGCCCAGGGGACAATCCAGTCGCTTTCCGCAGTACCGGCAGAAGGGCGCAAGACGCCTGAAATCGACTCTTCTGCCGCCCTCAGTCTCGTGCAGCCGACCGTGGCCCCGCAATCCAGCATGTTGGAGATGCTGCGCGATACGGTTTCCAGCCCGGCCAGACGCTCACGCTACACCGAGGCGCTCGCGCCGTTTCGCAGGTTTGCCGAGAGCGGACCGTTTTCAGAATCCGCCTGCGCTCACGCCGGCAACTAGCATCGAGTCAAAGGGGCGTTTTGCGCCTCAGGCCGCGGATGTGTCGAAAGGGGAAGGCCTGCACCGTCACCATATCCGAACCACATCCAGCAAAGAGGGGGGATCCGATGGCGGACATCATCATCAAAGGCATATCGCAGAGCACCTTCGTGTGGGCGGCCCGCTTGGCGTGCGCCGAAAAAGGGGTTGCCCACACCTGCGTCGCAGAGGTGCCTCACTCCGACACGATCCTAAAAGTTCATCCCCTCGGCATGATCCCGGTTTTGGAACACGGGGACGTTCAGCTTTGGGAGTCGCGGGCCATTGCCCTTTATGTGGACCGCGCCTTCGACGGCCCGCCGCTGTCGGCGCCCGACGCTGCGGACGCAGCATTGGAAGAGGCCTGGGCGTCCACGTTCATCTGCGCGCTGGAGCGGATGCTGATCCGCAAATACCTCTTTGCCTACGCCTTCCCGAATACGCCTGATGGGCGGCCTGACATGGCGGCAGTGGAGGAGGCGATGCCGGAGGTGCGCCAGGCGCTGAGTGTGGTCGAACGGGCTGTGGCGGACGGCGCCATCCTGGGCGAGCGTTTCCGCCTGCCGGACCTTTGGGCGCTTCCCATCCTGAGCTACGTGAGCGGTCTCCCCGAATGGGAAAGCCTGAGCGCTGCCGTCCCGCTCACAAAGGCGGCTCTCGGGCCGGCGCTTCAGCGGCCCGCAGTGCTTGCAACGGTCCCGCCGCCCCTGCCGCGGCGCTGACATGGCGCGCCTGCCCGGGTGGGAACCCGGGCGAACACGCGGCGGGCTTTAGCGCTTGACACGGATGGCGGTGTTTTCCGCACCGACGGCCAGGACCATCTCGAACAGCTTTTCCGCGTTGCCGGGTGCCAGGCGCACACAGCCGTGGGACGCGGGACGCCCAAGGCTGGAAAGTTCATAGCTGCCGTGGATCGCGTAGCCGCGGTCATAAAAGATCGCATTCGGCATGGGCGCACCGTCGTACTGGCGTGAGAAATACTCCCGGTACATGCGCTGCGGGCGGAACGAGCCTTTCGGTGTGCGATACCCCGCCCGCCCGGTGGAGACCTGCCAGGTCGCCAGTGCCTCACCCTTGTAGACGACGGTCAACGTCTGGCTGGACAGGTCGATTTCCGCCACGAGCGATTTTGCTGATCCGGCCGTGACGCCGCCGGCAAATAGAATTATTGCAATGAGAATACGCAGCATGGTCCACCTCGGCAGTTTGCGGGCCACGGCACCACCAAAGGCCCAATCAGTCCTTGGGTAACCGCTGAAAACTTGACGAAACGCTACGACGTGGCCCGGTTCGCGCCATATTACACGGAGTCGTGAATGCTGTTGATGTTCGGCGGACTGGCAGTGTTCCTCGGTCTCCATTCGTTCCAAATCGCGGCGCCTGTGCGCAGCGCCGTCATCGGCCGCGTCGGCAGGATCGCCTATCAGATCCTCTACAGCCTGGGCTCGTTGGCCGGTCTCGTCATGATCAGCGATGGCTACGTTGCCTGGAAGTACCAACAGGGTTCGACGATCCTGTTTGTGCCGCCGGTGTGGTTGACCCACGTGGCCGTCCTTCTGATGGCGGTCAGCTTTGTGTTGGTGGCCGCCACCTACCTGCCGGGGTACATCAAGTGGTTCGTGCGCCATCCGATGATCCTGGGCGTAAAGCTTTGGGCGTTCGCTCATCTTTTGGCCAACGGCGATGCCGCGTCGGTGGTGCTTTTCGGGGCCTTTCTGATCTGGGGAGTGGCCGATCGCATCTCAGTCAAACGGCGCGAAGCGGCCGGCCTGATCGAGCCGCGCGCCTTTAAACCCAACGCGCTGTTTGATGCGGCGGCGGTCACCGTCGGCATTGGCGTTTACGTCTTGTTTGTATGGCGGCTTCATTTGTGGCTAATAGGCGTGCCGCCGGTTGCCGTGTGAGGCTGGTGGCGTGAGCGCGGCGGGCTCAATTTGTCCGCCACAACCTCAAACGCGTATCCCCACTGCGGTTCGAGTGCATGAGCGACATTTTCCAGGAAGTCGAAGAAGACCTTCGGCGAGAGCGCCTGAAAAGGGCTTGGGACCGTTTCGGCATCTACGTCATCGCCGCTGCGGTGCTGATTGTGGTGGTGACCGCGGGTTGGCGCATTTACGACGCCTGGCAAACGGGCCAGGCGCGTGACACTGGCACCACCTTTAGCGCCGCCTTGTCGGAGGCGGAGAACGCGCAGACCGTGTCCGCCGCCCAGGCACTGGCGGAGTTTGCCGATGGGGCACCGGCGGGATACGCACTCCTTGCCCGGTTCCGTGCAGCCACGGCGTTTGCGCAGTCGGGCGAAGACACGCGGGCCAGCGAAATCTTTGCCGAAATTGCAGCGGACAACTCTGTCGACAGCCTTTATCGCGATCTTGCGACGCTGCGCCTTGGGCAAACCCAGATCGACATGGGGGACACCGAGAGCGCGCGCGCCACACTGGCCGCCATCGCGGAGAATTCGGGCAACCCCTTCCATGCCGCAGCCATGGAGATGATGGGTCTTGCCGCCTACGCCGCTGGGGACAATGAAGATGCGCGGCGGTGGTTTGAAACGGTGGAGAGCGCCGCCGGTGTGGGCCCCGGCCTTCAGGGGCGCGCGCGCTTTATGTTAGCGCTTATCCGCCAGACTTCCGGTTCGGGTGATTCGCCCGAGACTGTCACCGGGGAGACGAACTGATGCGCACGTGGTCTGTGGCTCTGGCGGTTTGCAGCGCGGCTCTTCTCACGGGATGCAGCACCATAGAGGAGCTCAATCCCTTCGGCACAAAAGACCAGCGGCTGCTGGGTGACCGGGAGAGCGTCTTTTCCACCAACGCTCAGCTTATCGAGGCCGACAGAGTTCGTGCTGCCACCATATCGCCAGCGCGCGCCAACGCGGATTGGCCGCAGCCGGGTGGCAACGCTCAGAATGCGCCTGGCCACCTTGCGTTCAACGGCGGCGGTTCGCGTGCCTGGCGGGCTACTGTGGGCGGCTCGCAGCTTTCAGGCCTTGCGGTAACCCGCGGCTCCGTGCGGATCTCCTCTCGCCCGGTCGTGGCGGGGGACCGTGTGTTCGTTTACGCGCCCAACGGAACAGTGACAGCGCTGTCCGCCTCCTCCGGCGGGCGTGTGTGGCGCACATCCTTGCAGCCTGACGGGGAGCGCGACCCGGCGGCCGGCGGCGGTGTGACCATTGCCAACGGGCGCGTGTTCGTAGCGACCGGATATGGCGAAGCGGCGGCCCTTTCGGCCCAGAACGGCGAAGTGATTTGGCGGGCTGACCTGCGGGCACCGGCGCGCAGCGCACCCACGGCGGGCGCCGGCAAGGTGTTCGTGGTGAGCCAGAAGAACCAGGTTTTCGCCCTCGACCAGAATGACGGCTCCCTGTCGTTTGAGTATGCGGGCATTCCTGAACAGGCAGGTCTCGTCGCCGCATCATCGCCCGCAGTGGCGGGGGACAAGGTGGTGATCCCCTATTCCTCCGGCGAGGTGATGGCGTTCTCGGTGGAGACCGGCGAGCCGAAGTGGCAGGAGTTCGTCACCCGCTCCATGCGCACCCTCGCCGTTGCGGGCATGACGGATGTGTCGGGAAGCCCAGTCATCGAAGACGGCGTGGTCTATGCAACCGGCGTTGCCGGACGGACCATTGCCGTTGCCCTGTCGGACGGCACGAAGCGCTGGGAGCGGAACATGGGATCGGCGCACACCCCTGTGGTGTCGGGCGACGCGGTATTCCTGGTGGACCTTGGCAACCGCATGGTGGCGCTGGACCGCTCCACAGGAGAGACCATGTGGATGACCGCGCTGCCCAAGCCCAAGAAGAAGCGCGATGATACCTACGCGGGGCCGGTCCTCGCCGGCGGGTCCTTGTGGGCAGTCTCCAACGACGGGCGTTTGGCGCAGGTGGACCCTGCGAGCGGAAAGCTGGTGTCGGAGAAATCCATCGGCTCCTCGGCCTATACCGCGCCCATCGTGGCGAACGGGCAGATGATATTCGTCTCCAACGCTGGCGAAATCACTGCCCTGCGCTGAGCTTCGCCGGACGCGCAGTCTGCCGTGAAAGTTGCCATCGCTGGCCGCGCGAACGTTGGCAAATCAACGCTTTTCAACCGCCTGGTGGGCAAGCGGCTCGCCATTGTGGACGACACGCCGGGCGTCACGCGTGACCGGCGTGAAGCGGATGCGAAGCTCCTCGACCTTTCCTTCTCGCTGACGGACACGGCCGGCTTTGAAGGCGTAGACGATACCACGCTTGAGGGGCGCATGTGGCGGCAGATGGGGGAGGCGCTCGACGAAGCGGACGTCTACCTTTTCGTGGTCGATGCGCGGGCCGGCGTCACTCCCTTGGACGAAACACTCGCCGAACTGGTGCGCCGCAGGGGCAAACCCGTCGTGCTGGTGGCGAACAAGGCGGAGGGGCGGCTGGGCGACCTCATGAGCCTTGACGCCTATTCCCTTGGTCTTGGCGATCCCGTCGCCTTCTCCGCCGAGCATGGCGATGGTCTCAGTGATTTGCGTGACGCCCTCGCCGACGCCTTCGCGCAGGTGCCGGCCGGCCATACGCACCCTGAACAAGAGGGCGGCAACGACCCATCGCGGCCCATCTCCATGGCCATCGTCGGCCGGCCGAATGTGGGAAAGTCTACGCTCTTCAACACGATCATTGGTGAGGAGCGCATGCTCACCGGCCCTGAAGCCGGCCTGACGCGCGACGCCATCACCGTCGAATTCGAGGCGCAAGGGCAGCAGTTCAAGCTGATCGACACGGCCGGCCTGCGGCGTCGCTCGCGGGTGACGAGCGCGCTGGAGAAAGCCTCCACCGGCGACACCATCCGCGCGCTGAAGTTTGCGGAGATCGCGGTCGTGGTGCTTGACGCCAACCAGCCGTTTGAAAAGCAGGACCTCCAGATTCTTGACCTCGTGGTGCGGGAAGGGCGCGCGGTGGTGATCGCCTTCAACAAATGGGACCAGGTGGCAGAGCCTGACCCGGTCATCCGCGCGGCCCGAGAAGCTGTAACCCGGCTCATTCCCCAAGCTGCTGGCATCCGTGTGGTGCCGGTGTCAGCGCTATCAGGGCGTGGGATCGACAAGCTCCTCGGCACTGTGGTGGATGCGGTCGAGCGCTGGTCCATCCGCATCTCCACCGGGCGCCTCAACCGCTGGCTGGAGGGGGCCTTGTCGCGCCATCCGCCGCCCGCGGTGGGCGGCAGGCGTATCAAGCTGCGCTACGTGACCCAGGCAAAGTCCAGGCCGCCCACATTCGTGGCGTTCTGTTCCAGGCCCGATGCTTTGCCGGCGGCGTATCAGCGCTACCTGATCAACGGGATCCGGGAGCATTTTGAGCTTTCCGGTGTGCCGCTCCGGCTCTACCTCCGTAAGGGGGACAATCCCTACGGAAAGCGGTGATCGTTGGCTTTTGTGCTGCCCCAACCGGCATCCGCCTCACCAGCAATCAGGATCTTTCCGCTCCAGCTCTCACGAACCAGCGGTTTGGGCGGGAAAAGGCGCAGTCAAAGACAAAGGCGGGCTACGCCGGGGGCGGTCTCTGCGGGCTTCGGGACACTGTCAGGCGGTTCGCCGGGGACTTGTTTGGCACGAAGGCCGGTGCGCATCGGGCCGGGTTGAAACAGCGAGACTTTGATGTTGCTCACGTTCGCCGTTTCGGCGGCGTAGATGGTCGCGACTGTCTCCAGCGCGGTCTTCGATGCGGCGTAGGGCGCATAGAACTGGCGGGGAGTGTGCCCTTCCTCCGCGGTTACGAGGACGACGCGGCCGGCATCGGCCTTGCGCAGGAGCGGATCGAGGGTCCGCAGGAGGCGCCAATTTGCGGTGAGATTGACGGCGATCACCTCATCCCAGTCCTTCGCCTTGACATGCCCCAGGGGCGCCGGCGCCCCCAGAACTCCGGCGTTGCCGACAAAGCCGTCCAGGCTCCCCCAACGCTCAAATAGCGATGCGCCCAGGCGGTCGATGGCGGGGCCGTCCTTCAGATCCAGCGGCACCAGCGTGGGCGCGGTGCCGCCTGCGGCCCGGATGGCATCGTCCAATTCTTCAAGGCGCGGCACGTTGCGGGCAACGGCAACCACCTGGGCACCGCACGTGCCCAGAAGCAGCGCCGTCGCATAGCCGAGCCCGCGGCTCGCGCCCGTCACGACGATGAGCTTGCCTATCAGTTCCGATCGTTCAGCGTCGTTGAGAGGCGGGTGATCCTGCGGCCCTATGCGGATCACACAACACCCTCAAGGACCGACACACGGGGCGCTGTCTGGACCAGCTTCCGGTCGGTCAAGGTGGTGGGATATTCACCCGTGAAGCAGGCGTCGCAGTACTGGGGCTGACGCGGATCGCGCCGTTGCTCGCCCGCCGCGCGGTAAAGTCCGTCGATGGACAGGAACGCCAAGCTGTCCACACGAATGTGCCGGGCAAGCTCCTCAACACTCATCCGCGATGCGATGAGCTTGGATTTTTCCGGCGTATCGACGCCGTAAAAGCACGAATCGGTGGTGGGCGGGGAGGCGATACGCATGTGGACCTCAGCCGCACCGGCCTCCCGCACCATCTCCACGATCTTCACCGAAGTGGTGCCGCGCACGATGCTGTCATCCACCAGCACCACACGCTTTCCTGCAAGCATGCCGCGGTTGGCGTTGTGCTTGAGCTTCACCCCCATGTGCCTGATCTGGTCGCTCGGCTCGATGAACGTGCGGCCCACATAGTGATTGCGGATAATGCCCAGATCGAATGGGAGGGCTGAGGCCTCCGCATAGCCGATGGCTGCAGGCGTCCCGGAATCGGGGACGGGGACCACCACATCGGACGGTGCCGGGCTCTCGCGCGCCAGTTCAGCGCCGATCCGCTTCCTCACCTCGTACACGTTGCGGCCCGCCAGCTGCGAATCCGGCCGCGCGAAGTAGACATACTCGAAGATGCAAGAGCGGCTCGGCGCATTGCCGAAGGGGCGCATGGTGCGGATCCCGCCCTCGGTGATGATGACAAGTTCGCCTGGCTCAATATCGCGCACATAGCGCGCGCCGATGATGTCGAGCGCGCAGGTTTCAGATGCGAGTACGAACGCGCCCTCGTAATCCCCCAACACCAGCGGGCGGATCCCGAGGGCGTCGCGGCATCCGATCATCATGGTCTTTGTCAGCGCGACGAGGGCGAACGCCCCTTCAATGGCGCGCACGCCATCCACGAAGCGCTCAATCATGGTCGTCTTGTTGGAGGTGGCGAGGAGGTGGATCAGCACCTCCGTGTCGGAGGTGGACTGGAAGATGGAGCCCGTCTCCCGCAGCGCCTCGCGGAGCCGGCGTGCGTTGGTGATGTTGCCGTTGTGGGCAACGGCGATCCCGCCCATGGCCGTTTCCGCAAACAGCGGCTGTACGTTGTGAAGGGCCGGCTCACCGGTGGTGGAGTAGCGATTATGGCCGACTGCGCTGTCGCCCTTCAGCCGCTCGATCACGCTCTTCTGGGTGAAGTTGTCACCCACGAGGCCCATGTGCCGCTCGGCGCGAAAGGTCGCTCCGTCGCACGAGACGATGCCCGCCGCCTCCTGGCCGCGGTGCTGCAATGCGTGCAGGCCAAGCGCTGTGAGTGCCGCGGCATCGCCGTTGCGGTAGACGCCGAACACGCCGCATTCGTCGTGAAAGCGGTCGCTGGCGTGCGGATCGATCAGTCGCCGGGTCAGTTCTGGCCTCCTGGAGCGATCGTGCTGGTCCCGTCATTATTGCCGGTTGCGCCGTCAATCAGTTGGTTGAGTCCTTCGCGGTTGTTCTGTTCAACGCCGGTATCGCCGGGTTGGTTGACCCGTTCCGGCGCCTCCTCTTCAAACGCTCCGCGAATCGCAGCCTCCGGATCGTCCGGAATGGCATCGAGCAGCTGTTCGCCCAACTGAGATAACTCAGGATACGTCATTGCGGTGGTCACCCATGCAGGCCGGTTCTCTTCATCCACAAGCCAATTGAAGAAGATAACGGCCACGACGACGAGGAGAAGACCTCTGGCGGCGCCAAATAGAAAGCCGAGGAACCGGTCCAGCGCTCCGATGGGGCTATCCATGACAAAGTCGGAGATCTTCATGGTGATGAGGCTGACGACGATCAGCGACACCAGGAAGATCGCGGCAGCGGACAGGCCTATGGCGATGGTGGGATTGTCCACATACTGGCTGACGAAGGGGACCAACTGCTCGTAGAACAGATAAGCAAGGAGCGCTGCGGCCACCCAGGCGGCAATGGAGAGGATTTCGCGCACGAAGCCACGGAACATGGCCAAAATGGCGGACAGGAAAACGACGGCAATGACGACGCCGTCGAGGATCGCGAAATTCATCGATCGTCTCCAGAAGGGGCGCTTTGCCGCTCGTCGGCAAAGCCGTTTGGTGCGATGCGGTGGACCAAATCGGACAGCAATGCAACCTCGCTCGGCCAGGCTTCGGCCCCCTCCGCCGCTGCGCCCGGCGGCACCAGTGCGCCGGTAAAACCCAGCTTCGCGGCCTCCCGCAATCGACCCGCGGCATGGGGTACGGCACGCAGGCGGCCCGAGAGGCTTACCTCGCCAAACGAAACAATGTCGGCGGGCAAGGCAATGCCGGCGCGCGAAGAGATGAGCGCAGCGGCGACCGCAAGATCGGCGGCGGGCTCTGAAATCCTGAGCCCCCCGGCCACGGCGAGGTAAATATCGTGTCCTGACAGGGCCACTCCGCAACGCGCCTCAAGCACCGCGACCACCATGGAAAGGCGCGCACTGTCCCATCCGATCACAGTGCGACGGGGCGTGCCGAGCCGCGTGGGGGCAACAAGTGCCTGGATTTCCACAAGGAGTGGGCGGGTCCCCTCCATTCCGGCGAACACTGCAGCGCCGGGCGAGACCACGTCACGCTCGCCCAGGAAGAGCTCGGAGGGATTGTTCACCTCCAAAAGCCCGCTGCCGGTCATTTCAAAAACGCCGAGCTCATCGGTGGGGCCGAAACGGTTCTTCACCCCGCGCAAGAGGCGAAAAGCGTGCGCCGGATCGCCTTCAAAGGTGAGGACGGCATCAACCATGTGCTCAACCACGCGTGGCCCCGCAAGTTGGCCATCTTTGGTCACATGGCCCACCAGGATCACCGCCGCGCCCGAGAGCTTTGCATACCTGATAAGCGCCTGCGCGCTGGCCCGAACCTGGGTGACCGTACCGGGGGAGGCCTCGGCGACGGCGGTGTGGAGGGTCTGTATGGAATCGATCACCACCAAGGCAGGGGGCGGCGCCGCAGACAGCGTTTCAAGGATGGTCTCCACGCTGGTTTCCGCCGCAAGCGCAACCGGCGCCTTGTCTGCGCCGAGCCGGCGGGCGCGCAGTTGAACCTGGGCAGTCGCCTCCTCCCCGGTGACGTAGACGGCTGGGCGGCCACTCGCGGCGAGGGCGGCTGCGGTCTGGAGCAAGAGCGTGGATTTGCCGATCCCCGGGTCGCCGCCAATCAAGATGGCAGAGCCCGGCACGATACCGCCGCCGGTCACCCTGTCGAACTCGCCGATCCCTGTGAGGATGCGCGGCGCCTCCGGCACAGGCTCATCAAGGCGGGAAAGGTTTAGCCGCTTGCCCTTCGTGCGGGAGACCTTGCCTGTGGCGGCGGTCAAAATGTCTTCCGCAGCGGCCTCCTCCACCAGGGTGTTCCATTCCCCGCAGGCGTCGCACTTTCCGGACCAGCGGGACGAAACCGCCCCGCATGTCTGGCAGACGAAGCGCGCCGCACGCCGTGCCATCAGAGCGGTCCGATGATGCGTGCAGCGCGTCGGGAAAGCCCTGTCAGAAGCTCGTAGCCAATG
Organism: Pseudomonadota bacterium; assembly: GCA_039178655.1. GTDB lineage: Bacteria > Pseudomonadota > Alphaproteobacteria > Rhizobiales > Amorphaceae > Acuticoccus. Next base: position 17,727 of record JBCDFB010000007.1, read on the forward strand.
GTGCCTGCCGCTGCGGCAGCCTCATCAACGGACACTGTGGGGCCGAAAAGCTCGATCCAATCCCCCCGCGCACAGTTTATCCCAGTCACATCCACCGCAATGAGGTCCATGGACACCCGGCCGAGCAGCTTCGTGCGAACCCCTTCGATTGCCGCTGGCGCACCTGGCGCCCGGTCGCTGCCGCCGGCGGCACGCAGATAACCGTCCGCGTATCCGGCCGATGCAATGGCGATGCGGCTGTCACGGGTGAGCCGTTCGGCAGCGCCGTAGCCAACGGTCTCTCCAGCCTTTGCGCTGCGCACTTGGATGATGCGCGTTTCAAGCTTTGCCGTCGGCTCCAGCGGCACGTCCGTGGGCGCCGACGCGCCGCCGTAAAGCGCAATGCCGGGGCGGGTCAATTCGTAGTGGGTGTGTGGACGCGTCAGCACCGCTGCAGAGTTGGCGAACGAGGCGGGGACGGCGGAAAAGTGCGCCCGTACGGTGGCGAACGCCTCTTCCTGGGCGCGGTTTTGCGGGTGGTCGGGCGTGTCGGCGGACGCAAAGTGGCTTGCAAGAAGCACCGGGCGCGCAGGGACCGCAAGCGCCTCTTCAACCGCCAGCCCGAGCCGGTTCATGCCGGTGTCCACGTGTAGGGCGTAGGGCGCAGGCGCGTTGTCTGAGAATCCTGGCCATTGCTGCAGCGCTTCGGGGCAGGACAGGAAGGGACGCAGTCCGGCGTCCATGGCCGGCCGCGGATCGCCGAAGATGCCGTTCAGGATGTAGATGATGGCATCCGGCAGCAGGCCGCGCAGCGAAATGCCCTCAGCCTCGGTGGCAACGAAGAAGGTTCTGCAGCCGGCCTTTGCCAACGGCCCGGCGATGGTCTCCAGCCCGAAGCCGTAGCCATTGGCTTTGACGACGGCGCCGCACTCGCTGCCCGAAATCCGATCGAGCCGCTGCCAATTGCGCGCGACCGCGTAGGGGTCGAGCGTAATGTGCGTCCCATTTCGGCTGCATGTCGCCTCGTCTGGTGTGCGGTGCATGGCGGGCCTGGCGGTCTGAGGCGGGGCAGTCTGCTTAATGGTCGGTGACGATGCCGCCCTCCGCAAGGTCGGAGAAGCGGGTGACCTCTGCGTCGAACTGCAGCTTCACCGTGCCCGTCGGACCGTGGCGCTGCTTGCCGATGATGACCTCGGCGATCCCGTGCACGGCCTCCATCTTCGCTTCCCACTCGAAGAACTCAGGCGTCCCTTCCGTGGGTTTGCGAGACTGGAGATAGTACTCTTCTCGGAACACGAACAGCACCACATCCGCGTCCTGCTCGATGGACCCCGATTCCCTGAGATCGGCAAGCTGCGGGCGTTTGTCCTCCCGCTGTTCCACCTGTCGCGAAAGCTGGGAGAGCGCGACGACGGGCACTTGGAGTTCCTTGGCAAGCGCCTTCAGCCCCGTGGTGATCTCCGTGATTTCGTTCACGCGGCTGTCGGACGCGCGCTTACCCGATCCGGTGAGGAGCTGGAGATAGTCCACAATCAGGACGTCGAGCCCCTTCTGGCGCTTCAGCCTTCGGGCACGGGCGGCAAGCTGGCCGATGGTGATGCCGCCGGTTTGGTCGATGTAGAAGGGGAGGGTCTGCATCCGCTTCGCCGCTTCCACCAGGTCGCTGAATTGGTTCTCAGTGATGGAGCCGCGGCGGATGTGGCTGGAGGAGATGCCCGACTGTTCGGCAAGAATGCGGGTGGCGAGCTGTTCGTGGGACATTTCCAGGCTGAAGAAGCCCACTATCCCCCCGCTTTGGGTCTTGCCGCCGTCTGGCACGAAGCTGCGCGCGATGGAAAAGCCGATGTTGGTGGCAAGTGATGTTTTGCCCATGGCTGGCCGGCCGGCGAGGATCACAAGGTCCGACGACTGGAGCCCCCCCATCAGCCGGTCAAGATCAATTAGCCCGGTTGCAATGCCGGAAAGACCGCCGGCGCGATCATACGCGGCGCCCGCCATGTCCACCGCTGCGGTCATCGCCTCGGAAAACGACACGAAGCCCTGGTCGAGGCGCCCCGTCTCGGCAATTTCGTAGAGGCGCTTTTCGACTGTTTCGATTTGCACGCGGGGCGATTGATCGGGCGCCGCCTCGTAGGCGTCGTTCACCATATCCTCGACGATGGTGATGAGGGCGCGGCGGGTGGCGAGGTCAAAAATGAGATGGCCATAGTCAACCGCGTTGATGACCGTGGTGGCGTTCAAAGCAATGCGCGTCAGATACTCGGCTACCGGCAAGTCGGCCATGGTTTCATGCTCGCCAAAGAAAGTTTTTACGGCGAGCGGTGTGGCGATTTTGCCCTGACGGATCAGCTTTTCTGCGGTGTCGAAGATGCGTTTGTGCGGTTCGGCGGAGAAATGCTCGACCTTTAGGAAATCACTGACGCGATAGTACGCATCGTTGTTGGTGAGAATGGTGCCGAGGAGCTGCTGCTCCACCTCAAGGTTCTGGGGGGCAGCGCGCAAGGCAAGATCATCGTGGTCTAGCGGCTTGTTCATGGATGACCCCTCCCCATGGAGCATCTGTCGTGCGCTCCGAGGGCTGCACTAAACCCCATCGGGCAAAGGTCCACCCGTGCTGTGCGCAAGAACATTTGCGAACGCAGCCTTTTCCACGGAAACGGTGTGCAAAAGGTTCATGGTGCGGGCGCGCGGGCGGTGTGCTGCACGGCTGTTGAGACACAGCACAGGCCAATGCCGGGCCTTCCTGCGCCCAAAGGAGAGGTTCTAGTCCCTTGAGACCGGCCGGTTTTCTTCCTTCGCTTTCTGCTTTGCAGCATCAAGGCGTTCGCGCTCCTCGCGCCGCTCCTGTTCTTCGCGCCGCTCCTCCGTCA
>JBCDFB010000008.1:0-20265 GCA_039178655.1 Pseudomonadota bacterium
ATGAAGCGCTTGTACTTCATGCCGCTCCAGTCCGGCACGTCGGCGGGCTCAGGCTTGCCAAGCCACTTATCGGTCAGAAAGCCGCCGCACAGCGTCCCGTAGGCGAGGAGCTTGACGCCCCAGCGCTGACACACCTCTCGGAGGGGACCGGCAGCGCGCCTGTCGATGAGAGAGAACGACACCTGGTTGGAGACGAGCGGCACACCGTCCGCCAGCGCCAGGTGGAGATGGGCGGCATCGAAGTTGGTAACGCCGATTTCGCCAATCAGCCCCTCCGCACGGAGCGCTGCCAGATGATGGAGCGCATCAAGCCACGCGGGATGGTGGTAGGCCCACCAATGGAACTGCAAAAGGTCAATGCGCTCCACCCCCAACCGGTCAAGCCGTTCGCGCACACCGGCCTCGACCACTTGGCGCGTCATGGGGCCTGGCGCCGGGCACCATTTGGTGAAGGAAAGGGTCCCGGGCCTCTGCTTGCGAGCAGCGCCTGCGATAAGTTCAGCGCTGCCGTAATGGTCGGCCATGTCGAAGGTGTCGAAGCCTGCATCGGCATAGTCGACGAGGCTCTCCGCCGCGCGCTCCACGTCGAGGGGGCCGGTCCGCTCCATGTCAGCCACCTGCCACAGACCCACCAGGCACTGCGCCGGCGAAAGCCCGCCTAAGGAAAACCGCTCCATCCTACCCCTCCTTCTGCGACGGGCGGCGCCGCACCACACCCTTAGGACCGATCAAACCCCGCGGCCGCAGCAATAACACCAGGCACAGGCTGACGCCGATGAGGACGATCTGAAGCGAAGCCGCCCGCGCCTGTGCATCCGGGGGAAACAGCGCATTCACCGCTGCGCCGGACGCGGCCCAAATCCCCCAAACCACGATGGCACCCACAACCGCACCGACGTTGCTGCCTGAGCCGCCCACAATCAGCATCGCCCAAACCTGGAACGTGAGAATGGGCAGATAGTTCTGCGGGGCAATGAAGCCGATGAAATGGGCGGACAGCGCACCGGCGAACCCCATTACCGCACCGCCCAGCGCAAAGGCCTGCAGACGAAAGACCAGCGGGTCCTTCCCGAGCGAGCGGGCCGCATCCTCGTCCTCGCGGATGGCGCGCAGGACCCGCCCCCAGGGTGATCGGGCAAGCCGCTCAAGCACAATGAAAACGCCAGCGGTTGCAGCGGCAAGAAGCAGAAGGTTGTAAAGGCCGAACGTAAGCTGATCGCCAGCGAAATCGGCGAAGGGGCGCGGGATGAAAGTGATCCCGAACGGCCCGCCGGTGAGCGGTTCAAGGTTGAGTGCTGCAAGATGCATCACCACCGCAAAGCCGAACGTGGCAATGGCCAGGTAATCTGCTCTGAGGCGCAGCGTGACGGCACCCACAAACAGGGAGAGCGCCGCCCCCACCAGCGCCGCAGCGAACCAACCCACCGCCACGGGCATTCCAAATCCGCCGATGCGCCCGTCAACGGGCGGCGTGGTGAGAATGGCGCTGGTGTAGGCGCCCGCCAGCACAAAGCCCGCCACCCCCACGTTGAAGACGCCCGTCAGCCCCCACTGAACATTGAGGCCCAGGCACATCACCGCGTAAGTGAGCGCGACGGACATGAAGAACGCCAGATAGGCCAGCAACGCAGCGTCCATCAGGCGCGCCGCCCCAAAATGCCGCGCGGGCGGAGAATGAGCACCAGGATAAGGACGAGGAACGAGACGGCCGCGCGCCACTCAGCACCCACGGTCTGCGCTGCCATGGCCTCGCAAAGGCCCACCAGGAGGCCGCCCAGCATGGCGCCGGGCACGCTGCCGATGCCGCCAAGGATGGCCGCGGCGAACAGCGGCAGCAAAAGATCAAAGCCCATGGTGGGTCTGATCTGCACAAGCAGCCCCGCGGCGACCCCGCCGGCGCACGCCAGCGCTCCGCCCAGGAGCCACGTCACCCGCACAACCCGCTCCACGTCGATGCCGGCCACACGGGCGAGCGCGGGGTTCTCCGCGACGGCACGCATGGCGCGGCCAATGTCCGTGCGCGTCAGCATCATGTGGACGGCAATCACCAGCGCGGCGGTGGCGATGAGGACCGCAACCTGGTCAGGCGTTGCGCGCATGCCGCCGCCGATAGGCGTCGCAATTTGCAACTCGCGGCTGAAATAGCGGGGGCTGGCCGTGAAGATGAACTCGATGAGGCTGCGGATGGCGAGCGACGCGCCGAAGCTTGCAATCACCGTGATGATGATGGTTGCGCCACGCCGGCGCAGCGGTCGAAAAAGCGTCAGGTCCAGAAGGATCGCGACGAGGCCGGTTGCCAGAAGCCCTGCCACGAACGCCAGCAAGAGCGCCCACGATACGGATAGAGGGAGCAGCGGCGCCCCACCGATCACCGCAGCAAACGCACCGGCCATTACCAGGGTAAGGTATGCGCCAGAGGTGACGAACTCACCGTGGGCAAAGTTCGCGAACCGCAAAATGGCGTAGGTTAGCGTGACGCCGATGGCGCCAAGCCCGATCATGGAGCCTGCGACCAGCCCGTCCACCAACGCCTGTGGGTTCATGCCGCCTCCGGCGCCGTGCCCAGAAACAGCGCGCCAAGGTCCTCACTATCTCTCAAGACGGCGGAGGGTGCGTCCCGGCGCACCGTTCCTTCAGCCAGGACGACGGCGCGCTGCGCAAAGTCCAGCGCTGCGGCCACGTTCTGCTCCACCAGCACCACGGTCACGCCCGACCCCGCGATAGCGGCGAGGCCGTCGAACACTTCGCCGACAAGCCGCGGCGAGAGCCCCGCCGATGGCTCGTCCAAGATGATGAGTTGAGGGTCGGCAACCAGAGCGCGGCCCACCGCAAGCATTTGCCGTTGCCCGCCCGACAACCGCCCTGCGATCTCGTTGGGTCGCGACCCAAGGTCCGGAAAGCGCTCAAATACGGCAGAGATCGCGTCCTTGCGTGCCGGCCGCGGCAGCACGGTCGACGCGATCTTGAGGTTCTCAGCAATGGTGAGGGTGGCGAAGATATTTTCTGTCTGCGGCACAAACGCGAGCCCTTCGCCCACCCGCGTGTGGGCCGGACTGTGGGTGACATCGTCTCCGCCAAATATCACCCGGCCGGAGAAGATGGGCACCAGCCCCGCAAGCGCCTTTGCGAAAGTCGATTTCCCAGCCCCGTTCGGTCCCAAAATGGCGAGCGTCTCACCCCGACTGACCGTGAGGCTCACGCCCCGCACAATGGGCAAGCCCCGCTCGTAGCCGGCTGTCAGGTCCGTTGCGGCAAGGTGCGCGCTCACGCAGCTTTCCCCGCCGGGCCGCCAAGGTACGCCGCGACCACGTCAGGATCGGCAAGCACCTCGCGCGGCTGCCCTTCGGTCAACACGCGGCCTGAGGCCATCACCACCGCGCGCGAACAAAGCCGCTCAACTACACTCATATTATGCTCGATGAGGAGCACGGTGACGCCGCCGCGATTAACCTCCTCCACCCGGTCCATGATGAAGTCCATCAGCGCAGGGTTCACGCCGGCGGCGGGTTCATCAAGGAGCAGCACCTGCGGCTCGCTCATCAGCGCCCGGCTGAGCTCTAACAGCTTGCGCTGGCCGCCGGACAGCGTGCGCGCCGGATCGTCCTCGACGCGGGTGAGGTTCAGGAACTTTAAAAGCTCCTTCGCCCTCTGCCGCAGCTGCTTCTCCTGCCGCCGCACCTCGGCAAAGGAAAACAGCGCCCCCAGCATCGCCTCACCCCTTTGGCGCTGGCCGGCCACAAGAGCATTTTCAAGAACCGTCATATCAGCGAAGGGTTTTGGGATCTGGAACGTCCGCGCCAGACCGCGCCCGATGCGCGCTTGTGCGCCCTCCGTCGTCACATCAACGTCAGCAATGGAGATTGCGCCGACATCGGGCCTCAACGCGCCGGCGAGCAGGTTGAACAGCGTCGTCTTTCCCGCACCATTCGGGCCGATCACGCCGACGATTTCACCCGCCGCGAGGCGAAGCGAAACGCCGTCCACGGCCGCGAGACCGCCGAAACTTTTGCACAAGTTGTCGGCTGCAAGGACCGCCATTGTCGCTTCACGATCTGTGATCAAAGATTTGATCTTATGACGGTTGCACGCTAGCGTTCCACGCGCAAGGAGAGGCAATGGCAGCAGACGCAGGACTGGCCGATCGGCAAGGTGGGCTGGCGGACCTTTCACCCGTGGCATCCACGACGCTGCATGAAAGCGTCTACCAGGTGCTGCGCGGTCAACTCATGCGCGGCGGGTTTGCGGCGGGTGAAGTCCTCAAAATTCAAAGCGTCGCGGCACAGCTGGAAACGAGCACCATGCCGGTCCGCGAAGCGCTTGTGCGCCTGATCGGCGAGCGCGCGCTGGAAGCCATGCCCAACCGCTCAGTGCGCGTGCCGCTCATCTCCCGCGCGCGGCTGGACGATCTTGCCGGCACCCGCGCGGTGGTTGAGGGGGAGGCGCTGCGCAGAGCCATTCCAAGCATTGCAAGCGCCGAACTTAAGGTTCTCGCCTCGCTGACCGACAAGTACGACGCGGCTCTGCGCAAAGGAAGCGGATCAAGCGCAGCAAAGGCTGCCGATCTTAACCACGCCTTCCATGCGCATCTTTACGCCGCCTCCGGCTCTCCGGTGCTCCTGTCCATCATCGAAAGCCTTTGGCTTCAGTCGGGCCCCTATGTGCGCGCCGCAGCGGACGTCTACCGCGAGGACGACGGCATCGCCGCGACCCATCACCACCGGGCAATCCTCACTGCCATTTCCGCGCGGGACACGGGCGCGGCAGTCGCCGCCCTTGCCGCCGACATCGACTTTGCCTTCGCCCTTTTGCGCAAGCGCCTGCCAGACCCTGCAACCCCCGGGGCAGAGCTATGAGCGACGACAACTTCACCCTCTACGACCTGAAGGTTGAAGTGATCGTGCCAGACGAGGGCGCGGTCTACTGCGGCGCGAAGCCCGGTGATTACTTCGAACTGAGGGGCGAGATGCTGCACCTGCCCCCCGGGCAGGGTTTTTCCATTTACTCGCTCGCGTCGGTTCTGCCGCTGCTCGCCGCAAAGCAGCGCGTGACCCACAAGAACGACTGGATGACCACCGATGCGGAGGTGGCCTGTCCGGACCCCAATTGCACCACGCGCCTGCGCATCACCCGCCTTTCCACGCGCACATTCTCCCACGCGCAAACCACAGCCGTCCCGTTGCCGGAATGATTGAAAGCGCATCCCTGTCGCCGCAGCACACCATAACCCGCATCATCCGCGGCGGCTGGCAGCTCGCCAAGGGGCACGGCAACACCGTCTCTGCCGACGCCGTCGCGGACTTGATGGCGACCGCGCAGGCAGGAATCACCACGTTTGACTGCGCCGACATCTATACCGGCGTGGAAGAAACCTTCGGCGCCTTCCGCAAAGCCTACGCGGCAAAGCACGGAACGGAGGCGCTCGGCAGCATCCGCATCCACACCAAATGCGTTCCCGATCTCGACCTTTTGCCGACGCTGAAGAAAGCTAACCTTGAGGCGACCGTGGATCGCTCGCGCCGGCGCCTCGGCATGGACCGGCTCGATCTTGTTCAATTCCACTGGTGGGACGACAGCATCGACGGCTGGCTGGACGCGGCCTCCTGGCTCGCCGAGATGGTCGACGACGGACGCATCTTAAGTGTCGGCGGCACAAACTTCAGCGCCGCCCACATGCGTCAGATCCTCGCCGCGGGCCTCCCTCTGCGCGCCATGCAGGTCCAGTATTCGCTGCTCGACGATCGTCCCGCCCGCGAGATGGCGGGCCTTGGCGTGCCGCTCCTCACCTACGGCACCCTCGCAGGCGGCTTCCTGTCCGAGCGATGGCACGGCGTCAACGAACCGCGCGAGGGTTTCGAGAACCGCTCCCTGGTCAAATACAAACTCATCATCGACGACGCAGGCGGCTGGGATGCTTTCCAGAACCTCCTAAGCACCCTCGCCAGAGTGGCTGAACGGCAGGGGAGCGACATTGCAAGCGTCGCCAACCGCTGGACGCTCGATCAGCCGGGCGTCGCCGCCATCATCGTCGGCGCCCGCAACGCTGAACATCTTGCCCGCAATGTCGCCGTCACAGGCCTTGCCCTTACCGAGACAGACAGGACGGAAATCGAGGCCGCCCGCGCTGCCCTCACGCCGCTTCCAGGTGACGTCTACGCCCTTGAGCGTGATCGCACGAGCCGCCACGGCGCGATCATGAAGTACAACCTCAATAGGAGCGCGGCGTGAACGATCTGGAGACAGCCGCGATCAAAGAGGTCATCGACCGGCACGACGGCTTCGTCACCTGGTTCACCGGCCGTGGCGACAATGCGGTCATGGAGGCCATGGAAGCGGTCTTCCCGCCAGGCATGGTGCTCATCTCGCCGGACGCGAGCGTCTGTCCGTACGAGCGCCTCATCCCCATGCTGCGCGACGCGCGGGGCAAGCGCGACCGGGACTTTGCCATCACCATCGACGCGCCGAAAATTATCTGGTCCGCGCAAGACACGGTGCTGGTTGAGTACATCGAACGACAAGTGATCGGCGGCGAGGCGACGGCCCGCCGCTCGACCGCGCTCTTCACCCGCGCTGACGGAACACCCAACGGTGTCGTCTGGCGCCATGTTCACGAAACTTGGATCGATCCGCCCAGGGAGTAACCCCATGAAGAAACTCATTAAATCAGCCCTGCTTGCCAGTGCTCTCACCGTTCCCGGCGTGGCGGGTGCGTGCGAGGTGGAGATCGGCGTCGTGCTCGAACTCACCGGCCCTGCCGGCCAGTTCGGCCAGGCCGGCGCAAAGTCGGTGGAGATGGCGCTGCGCGACCTCAACGAGGCCGGCGGCGTCATGGGCTGCACCCTCGTCACCGACACGCGCGACAGCCAGAGCCAGGGCAACGTGGCGGTCGATCAGGCAAATCAGCTCGTCAATGTGAAAGGTGTGCCGGTCATCATCGGCGGCATCATCTCTTCGGTGTCCATCCCGCTCCTCACCTCCGTCACCGGCCCGGCGGGTGTGGTGCAGGTCTCCCCGGCATCGTCCTCGCCCACGCTGACGCAGATGGGCCGCGAGGGTAAGTCGGGCGGCAAGTTCTTCCGCACCATCACAACGGATGCGCTCCAAGGCATTGCCGCAGCCCGCTACGCGCTCGACCAGGGGCTCGACGAACTCGCCATCATCCACGTGAACAACGATTTCGGCGTCAACATGGTGCGCGAGTTTGCAAGCACTTACGAGGCGCTGGGCGGAACGATCACGTCCATCACCCCCTACAACGAAAACCAGTCCAGCTACTCCGCAGAAGCCACCGCAGCCATGGAAGGCGACCCGGACGCCCTTTACCTCGTCGCCTACCCGGTAGACGGCGCAACGGTCGCCCGCGCGTGGATCAGCCAGGGCGGCGCGCAGACCTTCCTACTTAACGACGGTATGAACAGTCAGGAGTTCATCGAGAGCGTCGGCGCCCGCTTCCTGGACAACGCCTACGGCACGTCGTCAGGCACCAACCCCACCGGCTCCACCGAGTATTTCTACGCCAATTTCGAAGCGGTGTCGGACGGCTTCGCGCCCGATGCTCCGGCGGCAGACCGCTCCTACGACGCCGGCGCCATCGTCGGCCTCGCCATCGCGCAGGCCGCCCAGCAAGCCGGCGGCGTCGACGCGGTCACGCCGGAGGCCATCGCTGCTGCCATCCCTGCCGTGGTGGGTCCGGAAGGCACAAAGGTCACCGCCGGTCCTGAAGGGTTCAAAGCCGCGCTGGAGATGATCGCGGCGGGCGAGGACATCAACTATCAGGGCGTCATCGGCCCAGTCACCTTCGACGAGTTCGGCGACATCACCGGCCCGTTCCGTCTGTGGCGCATCCAGGACGGCGAGGTGGTGACCGTGGGCGAAATGACCGCTGACGACGTCGCGGCGATCAAATCCTCCCTCTGATCACCCAAAAATGGGCTGAGCGGTGTGCGCTTCGTCACCGCTCAGTCGGTTGCGGGGATCGCCGCAAGGCCCGCCCCTTGCGGCGGTGTTCTGCCATGGCGAAGTCAGTTCGGTCGGCGGCGAGATGCTGCCCAACAACGAACAGACCGGAGCCAGTACATGCCCACCTTTCGCGCCATTTTCGCCGCCCTTTCCCTCACCCTCGCCGCCGCTCCAGCTTCCGCATCGCCCGATATGACCTATCCGGCCGCAGGCGAGTCCTACGGCGGCAAAGTCCGCGCAGGGCCGGGCATGCATTTCAACCAGGTGGGCAGTCTGCGCGAAGGCGACAGGGTCACCATCACCAACGGCACAGGGGTGATGATGAACGGCTACGAGTGGTTTGAGGTGCGCTATCACGGTGGCCGGGTTGGATACCAATGGGGTGGGCTTATGTGCTCGCACGATTACGTGCCCAATCTCTACAGCCAGTGCGCCGGGCGGCAGACGAACCAACAGACCGGCGGGGGCAACCCAGTCTCACACCACACGGTGCCTGCGGTGGTCGAGTACAATGGCGGCCAGTTCGTCCGCGAGCCCCGAACCGCCAGCTGGGTCGAGTATACAAACAACGGCACATTCCGCTTCGAGGAATACGGCATGCAAAACGGCGTCGTCGTGCTGCTGGACGATCAGCGACGCGTCAACGTGCACCTCAACCTCAACACGCGCGAAGTCCTCTTCGCACAAGGCCCGGAGCCAATGCGCCCTCTCTACAGTATTACAGGCATCCAATACTGATTAGATAAGTATTGACTGGCAGTTTTTTTCACGTGACAAATGCACGAAGGGGCGGCTGCCCTCAGCCCCTCCGGTGGCCGGCTACGCCGCATCGTGGAAGATGATGCCTAGGGTCATGCGAGACCCACTGCGCACACGGCTCACGCCATGGCGCATCTTCACCCGATAATTCCCTTTAGTGCCGCGCTTGGGCCGTTCGGAGGTGGCGAAAAGTGCCGCTTCGCCTTGGCGTAGAGTGACAACCTCTGCGCGGGACTGCATCCGCGGCCGCTGTTCCGTCAGGATGAATTCACCGCCGGAAAAGTCGTCAGCTGCGGACAGGAGGACGACAAGCTGCAGCGGAAACGCCACAGACCCGTAAATGTCCTGATGCAGACAGTTATAATCGCCCGCGCGGTAGGAGAGCATGAGCGGCGTGGGCTTGGTTTGGCCTGCCGCATGGCACAGCGCAAGCATCTCTTCCAGCGCTTCGGGAAAGGGGGCCGCGCCGAGTTGTGACGCCCAGCGGTTCGCAGTGCGCGCCGCGTGGGGGTAAATCTCCGAGCGCAGTTGTTCCACCAGGTGCGGCAACGGCCTGGCGAAATATTTGTACTCGCCCGATCCAAAGCCGTGCCGCGCCATCACGACCGTTGAGCGAAAGTCGCCGTTATCGTACCCCGCCATCAAGTCCCGGCATTGCTCCGCGGTGAGCAGCGGGCCAGTCCGCGCCACGCCGAAGTCATCAAGCTCAGCGTCGATCCGCGCCCAATCCAGATCCTCCACTTCAAGGCGCATCGGAGCCGCGTTCTGCTTCCGCCTTTATGAGGGCGGCCTTGCGTTCCACCCCCCAGCGATAGCCCGCCAGGCTCCCATCGGCGCGCACAACGCGATGACAAGGTATGGCAACGGCAATCTTGTTTGCCCCGCAGGCCCGCGCCACGGCCCGGTGCGCGGTGGGCGCACCAATGGCCTCAGCCACTTGCGCGTAGGTGAGTGTGCTCCCCACCGGGATCTTGCGCAGCGCAGCCCACACACGCTCCTCAAAGGCAGTGCCGCGGATGTCGAGCGGCAATTCAGCAGCCCGCTCAGGCTCCGCCACCGCATCAAGGACGCACGCCATCATGGTCTCAAAGTCCGCACCACCGTCCAGCAAGATCGCTTCGCCGAACCGCTGGGCGATGTGTTCGCGGCCTTCTTCCGCCGTCTCAGTGAGCACAATGGCCGCCACACCCCTGCGGGAGAACGCAGCCGTCACAACGCCGAGCGGCGCTGAGGCGGAACACGCAATGATAATCTCCCCCAACCCGCCAGAAGCGAGCGTTGAGGGACGAACGCCGAAGCGCCGGGCGGCAGCGTCATAAAAGCGGGAGAGGTTCTCAAAGCCTGCCGCAAAAGCAGCATCTGCCACACGTTGGGTCTCGCCCAATGCCTTCACCATCTTCTGTCCCCGGTGCGCCTCACCATAGGCCTTGGGTGTCAGCCCAGTGTGCGCCTTGAAAATCCGGTGGAAGTGGTGCGCGCTCAAGCCGGCATCAGAGGCCAGCGCATCAAGGGCAACCGGGCCCCGCTCCAAGCGTCTGCACGCGGCCTCTACGGAAAGCGCGTCGCGCTGATGCGTGGACATATCGTTGGGCCGGCACCGCTTGCAGGGGCGATACCCGGCGGCCTCAGCATCCTTGGAAAGCGCAAAATACTCCACATTCTTCCGCAGCGGCTGACGGGCAGGGCAACTGGGCCGGCAATAAACGCCTGTGGTGCGCACGGCGAAAACAAACGCGCCGTCTTCATTCCTGTCGCGGGCGCAAACGGCTGCCCAAGCCCGTTCCACATCCACCTTTTCAAGCGTCGCCACTGCAGCCTCCCCTTACCGTGCGCCCGACACTGGGCACTTCCAGTCAGCGGCAAAACCCACTTCTTGCTCTCAAACTCGGGCAGTCCGGCCGGTTCGCCGGGGCGCCGGCACACGCACTTGGTGGCGCGCGATCGCAATTCACCCTACCGGCGCGCCGCCCGCGTGCGTTCCGATCGGTGCGAGGCCACGCGCAACAGAAAATCGCGGGCGACTGGAATGGCAAGTGCCGGCATCACACGGGTGCGGAAGAGCGCTTGCGCAACCCCCTGCGATGCCGCGCGCAAGGCCTCGGGCGACCAACGGGCCAAAATCTCGGACGCTGCCTTCTTGCGCGCGCCGTAGAGCGGCGGTCTCACAGCATCCACAGCCCTGGTGGGCGAGGCGCCGCCTGCGATGGCCGCCGCGGCAGGCTCGTAAGCCTGAAGCGCCCATTGCGCGTTCATCAAAAGCTGCGCGGCGTGGCTATCCTGGCGCAGCACCTGCCCCAGCATCCGGCTGAGATGGGCACGGTCCCCCAGGAACGCGGCATCCACCGCCTCGCTCATCTGCGTCAGCGAAACATCCCCCACCACAGCATCCACGTCCGCAAGGGTGAGCCGGCCTGTACCGGCAGCGTAAAGGCACGCCTTGCTCACCTCCCCGCGCGATGCGCCCCGGTCTGCGCCAATTCTCTCAACCAAAGCGCTGCGTGCCTCCGGATCAACGTTGAGGCCCAGGCTCCGTGCCTCCTCCTCGATCATCCGCTCCAGGTCACGGTGAGTGTCGGGGGGGCAATAGATCCCGGCCGCCACAGGCGATGCTTCAACGGCTTTGCGCAGTCCCACACCGCGCTTCAGGTCCCCAGCCTCCAGCAGCACAATGGCGTCTGTGGGAGGATCGTCGAGCAGCGGCTGGACGGCGGGGGCAAGATTTCGCCCTGCCGCATCGCGCACCCACACGAGCCGCTTGGCGCCAAACAGCGACACCGTGCGCGCCTCATCCACAAGGCGGCCGGTCTCCCCGGTGACCGTAGCTGCATCGAGCTTTACGACAGCAAACGGATCATCGGCCCCATCGAACAGACCGGCCAGCTTCTGCGCTGTTTCGGTGACCAGACCGCGGTCCGGCCCGAACACAGCGATGATCGGCGGAAGCTTCTCCAGCGCATTCAGTTTGCGCGCAACGTCCGACGCTTTGTAGGCGCTCACGAATCCTGTCGCGCGACGAAATAGGCGGCAATGCGCGCTGAAATATTCTCCGCCATCGATTTTGCCGCACGGGTCTCAGCATCGCGCTCGGCCCGTTCGTTGGCGAACCGCTGTGAGGAGAAGTCGTAGGAGGCCGTCGTGGTGGAGGAACCGGTGAGGAGGGTCTTTTCGGTGCCGATCTCGCTCAAAATGAAAGTGCCGTTCAACGTGACGAGGACAGCCGCCGGAAGCTCGTCACGCACGGCAATGGCAAGCGAGTCTGTGCTGGTATCGGCAATGATGCGCAGGCGATAACGCGGCTCATCACCCCGGCTGCCATCGCCGCGGAACAGGAACAGCATTTCATTGCGCAGCACTTGACCAACCCGCGTGGTCGGCGGGTCCACATCAATGGCCCGCAAGTCCGCGTTCGGCGCCAGCGGACCCCCTTGCGCCGCGTCAAGATAAAGCGGGCGGACCTGACAACCGGCAATCGCCAGTGCCACAAGGATGACAGCGCTACGCAACCACATTGACGATCCGCCCTGGCACCACAATCACCTTGCGCGGCGGCCCGCTGAGATGCCGCTGTACGGAGTCCAGCGACAGCGCGGCCTTCTCCACATCATCGTTGGCAGCGTCTTTGGCGACAGTCACCTCCCCGCGCCGCTTGCCGTTGACCTGTACGGCAATGGTCACCGTGTCCTCCATGAGGAGCGCTGGATTAAAGCTTGGCCACGGCGCCTGGGCGACGAAACCGGCCTGATTCATGGCCGTCCAACACTCCTCCGCCAAGTGAGGCATCATAGGCGCAAGCGAACGCACGAGGAAATCGCACGCTTCCCGCAGCGCGCTGCCGGGCGTTGCCGGGTCGGTGAGAGCTTTTTGTAGGCCATTCGCCAACTCATAAATTCTCGCCACCGCACGGTTGAAGGCAAGCGCCTCAAGGTCCGTCGCCACATCGCGCACCGCAGCGTGGGAGGCTTTGCGCAGTGCCGCGCCGTCGCCGCTGCCGGCCTCTGAGAAGCGGGGGATCGCCTCATGCACCAAGCGCCACACGCGCTGCACAAAGCGGTGCGCAGCCTCCACCCCTGCGTCAGTCCACTCAATGTCACGCTCGGGCGGTGTGTCCGACAGCATGAACCAGCGCGCTGTGTCTGCCCCGTAATTGCCGATGATGTCGTCCGGATCGACCACATTCTTCTTGGACTTCGACATGGCCTCCACGGCCCCCACAGTGATGGGCGCGCCGGTCTCCACGTGTTGCGCAGCACCGTCTTTGACGACCACCTCTTCGGGAAAGACCCAACCACCCGCCGCGTCCTTGTAGGTCTCGTGGGTCACCATTCCCTGTGTGAAGAGGCCGGCAAATGGTTCAGGCCGCGCGCCAAATCCGGCCTTCTCCACAGCCCTCATGAAGAAGCGGCTATAAAGAAGATGCAGAATCGCGTGCTCCACACCGCCGATATACTGATCCACTGGAAGCCAAGCTTCCATCTGCTCAGTATTGACGGGCGCAGGATCAGACGGCGCAGTAAAGCGTGCGAAATACCAAGATGAATCGACAAACGTGTCCATCGTATCCGTCTCGCGCCGCGCCGGCTTACCGCACTTCGGACACGTGACGAATTTCCAGGTGGGGTGCCTGTCCAGCGGGTTGCCCGGCACGTCGAAGGTCACATCCTCCGGCAGCACAACGGGAAGATCAGCGTCAGGCACAGGGACAAGACCACACGCATCGCAATGGATGATGGGAATGGGGCAGCCCCAGTAACGCTGCCGGGAGATCCCCCAGTCGCGCAGGCGGAAGTTGATCCGACGCTCCCCTTCAGGCTGCCCGTCAACCGTGCGGGCCTCCAAGATGTCAGCAACCTTTGTTTTCCCGTCCGGCACCGACAGGCCGTCCAGGAACTGCGAGTTGAAGAGCACGCCGTCGCCCACATAAGCCTCGTCGGCAACGGCAAAGCTGTCACCTTCATCGCGGGGCCGCACGACCGCCGTCACCGGCAGGCCATACTTTCGGGCAAAGTCCAAGTCGCGCTGGTCGTGGGCGGGACAGCCGAAAATGGCGCCGGTGCCGTAGTCCATCAAAATGAAGTTCGCCACGTAAACCGGCAGCGTCACCCCGTCCCTGAAGGGATGTTTCACGTGAAGCCCGGTCGCAACGCCCTTCTTCTCCGCCCGCTCAATGTCGGCCTCGGAGGTTCCCATGCGCTGGCATTCGGCAACAAACTCGGCGACGTCGGCATTCGCCGCCGCAACCGCCTCGGCCAGCGGATGACCGGGCGCAATGGCCATAAAGCTTGCACCAAACAGCGTATCGGGCCGCGTGGTGAAGACTTCTAAAGACTTGCTCCCGTCCGGCGCCTCGCCGTCAAAAGCAAAGCGCATCATCAGCCCTTCGGACCGGCCGATCCAGTTGCGCTGCATGAGGCGGACTTTTTCCGGCCAGCGGTCCAGGGTCTCTATGGCGTCCAGCAGGTCCTGCGCATAGTCGGTGATCTTGAACACCCACTGGGCAAGATCGCGCTGCTCCACCAGCGCGCCGGAGCGCCAGCCCCGCCCGTCAATCACCTGCTCGTTGGCAAGCACGGTGTGGTCGACAGGGTCCCAGTTCACCTTGGAGACCTTCCGGCCCACCAGGCCAGCCTCCAGAAACGCCAAAAAGAGGCGCTGCTGCTGGTGGTAGTAGGCAACATCACAGGTCGCGAACTCGCGGCTCCAGTCCAGCGAAAGCCCCATGGACTTCAGCTGCGTGCGCATGGCCGCAATATTCTCGTAGGTCCACTTCGCTGGGTGGGTGCCGCGCTGCATGGCCGCATTTTCCGCCGGCATGCCGAAAGCGTCCCAGCCCATGGGGTGGAGAACATTAAAGCCCTTCGCCCGACGGTAACGGGCAACCACATCGCCCATGGTGTAGTTGCGCACGTGCCCCATGTGGATGCGGCCGGACGGATAGGGAAACATTTCAAGCACGTAGTAGCGCGGGCGCGGGTCGTCGTTCTTCGTGACGAAGATGTCCGCCTCATCCCAGGCGGTGCGCCATTTCTTTTCAATGGCGGGCGCGTTGTAACGCTCTAACGTACTCATGACTGTTGAGACCGGATCGAGGGTGCGCGCGGACCATGGGTGACGTTGAAGAGCGGGTCAACCAGCACACAGGCGATGGCGCGGAAGGTGAGGGCGTTGCGCAACGCCTTGCCGCAGTGAAGCATCGCATCGCCCATGCGGCGACTGATGCGGGTCGGACTGATCCGGTACACCTTGTCGCCGTCACCAAGACCTTCCACGCTGATCACATCCGCCCCGCCCTGGCAGCCGGCCAACTCGTGGTGGGCGAAAACCGCGTCCAGGAAGCAAAGGCCAAGTGGCCGCCGCTGCGTGAAGAATTCCCCGACATAGAACTTCATCTTTTAGGCCCGCTACAATCGAACAAGGCAAAGGATGCCGTCGCCCTGTTTGACGTTATTCAAAGCGTCGACCGTGAAAAGATCGCCAATGCTATCGCCAAGGCGGCCGATGACGCAGGCCGGATGCCCCGCTGCATGGTCCAGGTGAACATCGGCCAGGAGCCGCAAAAGGCAGGTGTCGCACCGCAGGATGCGGGACCGCTGGTGGACAAATGCAAGTCGCTCGGCCTTCCGGTCATCGCGCTGATGGCGATCCCTCCGGCGGCAGACCCGCCTGCGCCGCACTTTAAAGCCCTTGCACAACTTGCCGCGGACATTGGCGTCCCGGCCACCTCCATGGGGATGTCCGGCGACTACGAGGAAGCCATTGCACAAGGCGCCACATGGGTCCGCGTCGGCTCAGCCATATTCGGTGCGCGCCCTCCCGTGGGCTGAAAGAGAGCCGAACGGCTCCCCCTTCTTCCTTCCGGTGGTGAGATGAGAAGCCCGACCTTCCGGCGGAGCCGACACTTTCAGAAGCGTCTGAGGGAAAGCTCGGGTCAACCCTGAAAAGCGCAGCGTGGGTTGAGGCGAGCTTTCCCTCAGACGAGAATACAGTTCTCAAGAGGGAGCGGCAGAACGCAAGCGGCCTCAGATCCAGCGGTTGACGGACCTTGCGTAGTCCTCCCACGCCTTACCGAATGTGGCGGCGAGCCGCTGCTCCTCCGGCAAGATGAAGCGCGTGCGCAGGATGAGGGCAAGGGGAATGGCAAGAAGCGCAGCAATCGGTTGTCCGAAGGCAATGGCTGCCCCGACCACGATGGTACACTCTGCAAGGTAGATGGGGTTTCGCGAGAAGGCGAATGGCCCTGCGGTGACGAGGGAGATCGGTTCTTCACGGGGAAAAATGGGTGTCTTCTCTCGGCTCATCACCAGGACGGCCCAAACCATCAGGGCGAGCGAGAGGGCGATGATGATCCAGCCCGCGAAACGCAGACCGAAGCCGTCGATCTCCCAGATGACGGAGATGCGCCACGCGGCAACGACGAAGAGTAGCGTCCACGCCGGCGGGATGTCGATATACTTCAACGCGTCAGCCTTCGCCGAGCAGCCGGCACACTCCGTCGAGCTGATCGAGCGAGGAATACTTGATGGTGAGTGTCCCGCTCTCGTTCGCCTTGTGGGCAAGGCTCACCTTAAGGCCGAGCCGACTCGACAGCCGCCGTGCCAGGGCGCGCGTGTCGGCATCCTCCTGCGGGCGCGGTTTGGGTGGTGCGGCGGCGCGGGTCGCCTCAGCGGCCACGAGGGCCTCGGTTGCGCGGACAGAGAGGCCGCGGCGGATCACCTCGTCCGCCAAAGCCTCTGGATTTTGCGCGGTGAGGAGCGCGCGGGCATGTCCTGCTGAAAGCGCTCCTTCGGCAACGCTTGCCCTGATCGAGGGCGGCAGGTTCAGGAGCCGCAGCGTATTTGCCACATGGCTGCGGCTCTTGCCGATCAGCTTGGCAAGGTCCTCCTGCCGGTGGCTGAATTCACTGATCAGCCGCTGGTAGCCGTTAGCCTCCTCTATTGGGTTGAGGTCTTCGCGCTGCACGTTTTCGATGAGTGCCAACTCCAGCGCTTCACCGGCCGAGATGCTTTTGACGATCACAGGCACCTTGTGGAGCCCGGCCTTTTGCGCAGCCCGCCAGCGGCGCTCGCCGGCGATGATCTCATAATGCCCGTCGCTTCCCCGCACCACGATGGGCGAGATCACACCGTGCTTGGCGACCGATTGGGTCAGCTCCTCCAGCGCATCTTCGGCAAAGCTGGAGCGCGGGTTGTAGGGGTTCGGTACCAACGCTTCTATGGGAATGAGGCGGGAGTTCCGCTCAGAACCCTCGGGCTTTCCAGCGGGGGCCTCCACATCAGCCAGCAGTGCGGAAAGCCCGCGGCCAAGGCGCTTTTTGGTGTCGGGCATTGCCGCCATGGTCAGGCCCCCATCTTTTGTTCGCGGTCAATAAGTTCGGAGACCAAGCGCAGATACGCCTGGCTCCCAGCGCACTTTAAATCGTAAAGCAGCGCGGGTTTGCCGTAGGACGGTGCTTCTGAAAGGCGCACATTGCGCGGGATCATCGTGTCGTAGACGAGATCGCCCATATGCTCGCGCACATCCGCAACCACTTGATTGGCAAGGTTATTGCGCGCGTCATACATGGTCATGACGATGCCGTGCAGCTTTAACGCCGGGTTAACGCTCTCACGCACCTCGGAGATGGTGCGCATCAGTTGCGACAGCCCCTCCATGGCGAAGAATTCGCATTGGAGAGGGCACAATATGGCATGGGCGGCGGCGAGCGCATTCACCGTCAGCATGTTGAGGGACGGCGGGCAGTCCACCACCACGTAGCGGGGCTTTTCCTGTTCAGGCAGATCGGCGATGGCCTTGCGCAGGCGCAGCGCCCTGTCGGCGGCGGCGGACAGCTCAATGTCTATGGACAAAAGGTCCATGGTTGCCGGCACCAGCGACAGGTGCGGCACCGCAGTGTCCTGCACCGCTTCGGAAAGGCTCGCCGCGCGGGTAAGGATATCGTAGCTCGTCACCTCCCGCGCGGATGCATCAACCCCCACACCCGTTGAGGCGTTGCCCTGGGGGTCAAGGTCGATGAGGAGGACCTCCTCGCCGAGCGCCGCCAGCGCGGTGGCGGTGTTGATGGCGGTTGTGGTTTTGCCCACGCCGCCCTTTTGGTTGGCAACGGCAATCACCCGGGGGCGCTGAGGGAGCATCGCTCATACCTTCTGAAGGTTGGTGAGGGCGAGGATGGTCCCGCCCGCATCGGTGACGCTTGGATGGCGCACGCAGGAAAAGCGGTGCGCCGTCACCGCTTCAATCTCGCCCTCAACGTCTTGGCCCTTGGGGAAGAGGCCGAGTGTTTGCGCTTCGAAGAAGCGTTCGGCGAGTGTCAGGAGTTTCGGCAGGGGCGCCAGGGCGCGGGCTGAAACGACGTCGAAGGGCTCATCGGCAAAGGCTTCGGCGCGCCTTGGCTCAACCTTTACCCGCACGCCGGACGCGCTTGCGGCCTGGATGAGGAAGGCGGCCTTTTTTGCGTTCGATTCCACCAGCGTCATGACGGTCTCCGGCCGCGCCATCGCGACCACCAATCCGGGAAACCCGGCCCCGGAGCCCAGATCGATCCACCGCGGCCCGGCGCCTTCGGCAAGCGCGACGAGCTGCAGGCTGTCCGCCACATGGCGCGACCACACGCGGCCCCGGTCGGCAGCGCTCACAAGGTTAAGCGATGCGCCCCACGTCGTTAATGCCGCGACAAAGGTTTCCAAAGATTGAAAGGTATCGCCGTTAACCATGGCGCGGATACTGTCCCGCGCCGCGGCCTCTGCCTCGGGAAGGGGCGCGGTCACCTCACGCGGCGCGCCTGGCGTGGGCGAGGATGAGGGCAAGCCCCGCAGGCGTCATCCCGGAGATGCGGCGCGCCTCGCCGATTGTCGATGGGCGCCGCCGCCTCAGCTTTTCCGACAATTCGTTGGAAAGGCCAGGGATCGGCACGGCAACCAGCCCCTCGGGGATCCTCATCCCGTCCGACGCCGCCTCAGCCGCAGCCTCGCGGGCCATCCGATCATTCTGCACGCGGTAGAGCGCCTCGGCATAAAGGGTGTCGCGCACGCGCCGCGGCAGCGCGTCAAGCTGGGGACAAAGTGCAATGGCGACGCGCCAGCCGCCGTCCTCATGGGCCAGCAAGTCGAGCCCGTCGCGCTTCTTGCCATCAGCCTTAAAGCGCACGCCGTGACCTGCCGCCTGCTGCGGCGTCAGGCTCACCGACGCAAGTGCTGCCCGCGCGTCAGAAAGAAGCGTCTGCTTCTCTTCGTGGAGAGCGATGCGGTGGGCCGGCACGACGCCGGCTGAGGCTCCCCATGCGGTCAGCCGGTCGGCCGCGTTGTCGGCGCGGAGGGAAAGCCGGTGCTCGGCCCGAGAAGTGAACATGCGGTAGGGTTCGTCGACGCCGTTGGAGATAAGGTCGTCGATGAGGACACCGATGTAGGCGTCTGCGCGGGAAAGCGTCAGCCCGTCAGCGCCGCCGGCTTCCCTCGCCGCATTGAGCCCGGCCATCAGACCCTGGGCGGCGGCTTCCTCATATCCGGTGGTGCCGTTGATCTGGCCTGCCAGAAACATCCCGCCGAGCGCCCGCAACTCAAGGGTCGGCGACAGGGCCCGCGGGTCCACCATATCGTACTCGATGGCGTACCCTGGCTGGGCAATCACGGCGGCCTCACAGCCGGGGAGAGAGCGCACGAAGGCAAGCTGCACATCCTCCGGCAGCGAGTTGGAGAGGCCGTTGGGATAAATGAGGTCGGTGGTCAGCCCTTCGGGTTCCAGGAACACCTGATGGCTGTCGCGGTCCGCAAAGCGGACCACCTTGTCTTCGATGGATGGGCAGTAGCGCGGGCCGACACCCTCGATCCGCCCCGAGTACATGGCGGAGCGGCCAAGGTTGCCGCGGATCAGCGCGTGGGTCTCAGCCGTGGTTCTGGTGATGTGGCACGGGCGCTGGATGAGCGTCGGCGCAAGGGTGTCTTCGGCGAAGAAGGCTGGATCATCGTCGCCCGGCTGCTCGTCCAGCGACGCCAGGTCGATGCTGCCGGACTTCAGCCGCGGGGGCGTCCCCGTCTTCAGCCGGCCCATGGGAAGGTCGAGCGCGCGCAGGCGCACCGCGAGGGCTGATGCGGCAGCCTCACCCATACGACCCGCTGGCCAGCTTCGATCACCCAGGTGGATGGTGCCGCCAAGAAATGTGCCTGTGGTCAGCACCACAGCGCCGGCGCTCAAGGACCGCCCATCGGCGAGGACAAGGCCGGCCACCCGGCCCCTGTCCACGATCAAATCGGCCGCTTCGCCGGTCACCACCGTGAGGTTGGTTTCGGCTGCGATGATCTCTTGCATCGCGGCGCGGTAGGCGGCGCGGTCCACCTGCGCGCGGGGCCCGCGGACGGCGGGACCGCGGCTCCTGTTGAGGAGGCGAAACTGGATGGCGGACCTGTCGGCCGCGATGCCCATGGCGCCGCCCAGCGCGTCCACTTCCCGCGCCAGATGACCCTTGCCGATCCCGCCGATGGCCGGGTTGCAGGAGAGGCGGCCGATGGCGTCCGGGTCCAGCGTGACGAGCGCAACCGACGCGCCGGTGCGCGCTGCCGC
>JBCDFB010000009.1:0-20150 GCA_039178655.1 Pseudomonadota bacterium
CGTGTTCGCTTCGGCGAACGTGACGTCGTCTTCGTCAATTCCGTGCAGCTTCAGCGTGTCACCGTCCTCGGCCTTGAAGTCGAAGAGGAAGTCCACACCGTCGCCGGAGGAGTACTCGAAGCGGTCCGCACCGCCGTTGCCGAACAATTCGTCGCCCAGCACCACATGGAGCCCGGTTTTGAGCGTACCGGTGATGAAGCCATCATCCTTGCCGCCGGCAATACAGTCATCGCCGCCTTCGCCCTGGACCGTGTCGTTGCCCTTGCCGGCATTGACAATGTCGCACCCCTCGCCCGCCTCGACCAGATCGTCGCCGGCACCGGCCAGAATCTTGTCGTTGCCGTGGGCGCCATAGAGCTTGTCATCGCCCTTGCCGCCGGAGAGGGAATCGTCGCCGCCATTGCCGTTCAGGATGTCGTTGCCGGCATCACCGAAGACATAGTCGGCCTGGTTGCCGCCATTCACGATGTCGTCGCCACCCTTGGCGAGGACGGTGTTCTCGCCGCCGTTCACCGAAATGGTGTTGGCGGTGTTGTCACCCACCACGAAGTCGTCGCCGTTGGTGCCGTTCTGGTGCGGCAGGCCCTGGCCCACGTGGATGGTGGCGTCCTTCTCGTCCGGGCGGACGAAGTGGTCTTCAATGTCGGAGCACTTGTCGCCGAACTTGTCGGCCTTCTCCAACGGGACCTCTTCGTGATCGTCCACAGGACCGGTCTGGTCGCTGTCGGCGGTTGCGGTGTTATCGATGTCGCCATCGCCACCGCCGTTGGTGTCGATGTCTTCCTGCGTAATGGCGTAGTCGGCATGGAAGGTCTGGCTTGCACCGGCCGCCAGCGAGGGGATCACCTCCGACGTGCCGGTCAGCGGGTCGACCACCGTGACGTTGGTGAGCGTCACATTGCCGGTGTTGGTCACCGTCAGCGTGTACTCGATGATGTCACCCACGGCGTTGGCTTTGCCGTCGCCGGCAGCGTCCACCGCCTTCACCGCCTTGTCGAAGCCGATGCCCGGCTTGGTCACGATCTTCACGATCGCATCGTCACTCACCTCGTCGGTCTGATCGCTGTCAGCCCTTGCGGTGTTGTCGATGGTCCCGGGCAGGACATTGTCCGGCTCCAGTGTGCCGTTGGCGTCGAAGTCGGCCGCCGTCACCTCGTAGGAGGTGTTGATGGTGCGCATTTCGCCCGGCTTCAGCGTGCCAAGGTTCTGGTCCACACCCGTCAGCGGATCGGTGACCACCACGTTGGTGAGGAGCGCTGTGCCCGTGTTCACCACCATCAGCTGGTAGTCGATGGTCTCGCCCACGTTGTCGATGACGCCGTTGCCATCCTTGTCGACACCGCAAATCACTTTGAAGATGTCGAGTTCCGGATCGCCCAGCGGCACCTCTTCGGTGTCGGAGACCGGGTCGGTCTGATCGCTGTCGGCAGTCGCCGTATTGTCGATATCAAAGTCCTGACCGGCGTTTCCTGCCCCGTCCAGATCCTCCTGGGTGACGGTGTACTCGCCCGTGACGGTTTCCGACGCACCGGGGGCCAGCGACGCAATGGTCTCCAGCGTGCCGCCCAGAAGCGGGTCCACAACGGTGACGTTGGTGAGCGTGACGTTCCCCGTGTTGGTGACGACGAGGGCGTACTTGATGATCTCACCGGCGTTGTTGGCGCGGCCGTCACCGGCTTCGTCCACCGCGACCACCTGCTTGTCGAAGGCAATGTCGGGGTTTTGGACAACCGGCTCGTCTTCGGAGTCCTTCACCGGGTCCGGAGTCTCATCGCTCACGGCGGCTGCCGTGTTGTCGAGGAGGCCTGCGGCCACGTCGTCGGGCTCTTGGGTGGCGTTGGAGTCCAGATCCGCCTGGGTCAGCGTGTAGCTGGTGTCGATGGACTGGCTCTGGCCGGGATTCAGCGAGCCGATGTTCTGGCTCACACCCGTCAGCGGGTCGGTGATGGTGACGTTGTTGAGCGCCACGTTGCCGGTGTTCTCCACCGTCAGCTGGTACTCAATCACGTCGCCTGCGGCATCCAGCGTCTGGTTGCCGGCCGTGTCCACCGCGGTGATGGACTTCACCAGCGACAGGCCCGGCTGCGCGTCGACAAGGCCGGCGTCCTGGGTGTCGTCCGACTGGCCGGAGGTCAGCGTAATGGGCGTGCCGAGCTTGCCGTCCGCCGGGTCGGCGTCGGAGTCGGCCGCGTCGTCCCCACCCTGGTCTTGCGGGCTGAAGAAGGTGCCGTCCGGCGCCTCCACCTGAACCTGGTAGGTGCCCGGGTCGCGGGTGAAGCTGTAGCTCCCGTCCGGACCGGTGACGACCGTTTCCAGAACATTGCCGTTCTCGTCCAGGAGGTTGACGGTGACGCCTTCGCGGCCCTGTTCGCCCGGGTCCTGGATGCCGTCTTCGTCCGTGTCGGTGAAGATGAAGTCACCGATGGTCACGGGCTTGAAGAGGCCCTGGTCGACGTTCTTCACCGCATCGCCGCTCTCCACGGTGAAGGACGCGGTTGTGAGGGTCGTGGTGTTGCCATCTGAGTCGGTGGCATCGTCGCCGACATTTTGCGGGCTGGTGCCGGTGAAGCCGGCCGGCCGCTCGAACGCCACCTGGTAGTCGCCCGGGGCGACGCCGTCGAACTTATAGTCGCCGTTGGCGTCCGTGGTGGTGGTGATGGGGTTGTTGCTGCCGTCCAGCACCGGGTCGCCGTTGCCATCGAGCAGGGAGACTGTCGCACCGGGGATGCCGACGCCATCTTCCTGACCGTCGGCGTCCTGATCCTCAAACAGGGTGCCTTCGATGGAGGCGGGGACGATGAGGCCGGCGTCGATGGTGTCGTTGGTCTCGCCCGAACCCACGGTGACGTTGGGCGAGCGGCCGGTGGAAAGATCCGCATCGGAATCCTCAGCGTCGTCGCCGCCCTGGTCCAGCGGGGAGAACTCCGAGCCGTCCGGCTTCTCGAACTCCACCTGATAGGTGCCGGGGTCCACGTTGAAGCTGTAGTTGCCGTCGCCATCCGTGGTGGTGGTGACGGGGTTGTTGCTGCCGTCCAGGACGGGATTGCCGTTCTCGTCCAGGAGGTTGACCGTGACGCCGGAGACGCCGTCTTCGCCGGCATCTTGGATGCCGTCACCGTCGGTGTCGCTGAAGACCGCGTCGCCGATGATGGCGGGCTTGAAGAGGCCCTGGTCCACATCCGTCACATTCTGGCCGGCAGGCACGGTGACCGTTGCGGTGGTCAGCGTTGCGGGATCGCCGTCGGAATCCACCGTGTCGTCATTGCCCGCATCCTGCGGCGAGGTGCCGGAGAAGCCGTTCGGACGATCAAATGACACCTGGTAGTCGCCCGGCAGCACCGTAAAGGAGTAGCTGCCGTCCGATCCTGTGGTCGTGGTGATGGGGTTGTTGCTGCCGTCCAGCACCGGTTGGCCGTTGCCGTCGAGCAGATTGACGGTGACGCCGCCGATGCCGTCGTCGGCATTGTCGATGCCGTTGGCGTTGTCATCCTCAAACACACGGCCGGACAGGGTCTGCGGCTGGATGATACCGGCATCGAGCGTGTTGTTCGTTTCGCCGGACTGCACCGTCACCGACGGCGTGACGCCCGTGGTGGGGTCGGCGTCGGAGTCGGCCGCATCATCACCGCCCTGGTCGGCGGGCGAGAAGCTGGTGCCGTCAGGGTTTTCGAACTCCACCTGGTAGGTGCCGGGGTCCACGTTGAAGCTGTAGGACCCGTCGGACGCCGTAACGGTGGTGACGGGGTTGTTGTTGTCGTCCAGCACCGGCTGGCCGTTGCCGTCCAGCAGGTTGACGACCACACCGCCGACGCCGGCTTCGCCATTGTCCTGCACACCGTCACCGTCCGTGTCGGCAAACACAAAGTCGCCGATGGTGGCGGGCTTGAAAAAGCCCTGGTCGATGTTGGTGATGTTGCCGCCCTGGGGGAGCGTGAAAGTGGGGGTGGTGAAGCCGTTGGCCGCAATGCCGTCGGAGTCCACGTCATCGTCGTTACCGGCGTTCGCGGGGGAGCCTTCAAAGCCCGTCGGCTGCTCGAACTCCACCTGGTAGTTGCCGGCCGGCAGACCCGTGAAGGTGTAGCCGCCATTGGCATCGGTCAGCACCGTCTGCACCACCTGCCCGTTCTGCAGGAGGTTAACCGTGACGCCCTCAATGCCTGGCTCGCCCTGATCCTGGACGCCATCGCCATCCAGATCTTCAAAGACGAAGTCGCCCACAGAGCCGTTGCTGACGCCGAAGTAGGCGGAGCGGTCGTCATCGTCGACTCCGCCGCCGCCGTTGGCATCGGGGATCAGAACAGGATCGCCGTTGCTGTCATTGTTGGCGTAGGCCGCGTCACCGGTGACGGAGCCGATGTTCTCATACTGGCCGACGGCTGCGGTGCCGGTCGCCTCGTAGATCCACGTCTCACCGATATCCAGGATGCCGTCACCGTCGGTGTCGCCGGACTGGAAGACCGGGGTGACCCCAATGTCGCTGTCGGTGACCTCAACGTTCGCGATCGCCGTGTCGCCTGTGTTGGTGACCGTGTACTCCCAAGTGACATCCTCACCGACGATCAGTTCCGGCCCGGTCCCGGTGTCGGCCTGCTCACCGTTGGTGGTCTTCTCGATGTCGATGCCCGGCGTGAAGTTGAGCGGGCGCGTCACCTCAAAGTCGTCGATGAAGCCAGAATTGTTGTTGGTGAGCACACCGCGGTTGGTGAACTCGGTGGTGAGGTTTTGCAGGTCCTCAAAGTTGTCGATGGTCGCTTCGAAGGTCAGCGTCTGGCTGGTGCCGGCCTCAATGGTGTCGGTGTTGGTGAAGCCGTTTTCGTCCAGCGGGAAGGCCGAGTTCGGGTTGGCGTCATCGTCGAGGTCGACCTCGTCCCCGTTGTTGGGGTCTTCCGGCGTCGGGTCGTAGACGGTGGAGCCGGCCACGTAGGTCAGCGGTCCTTCGCCGTCGCCGTCCGTCACATCGTCGAAGATGGGGATGGAGAAGTCGGTGATGGTGTAGCCGCCGGCGGCAATATCCACCCGGCCGAAATTGATGATCTCGATCGTGTAGGTGACCGTGTCGCCGACGGAGAATTTGCCGTC
The DNA here is from genome assembly GCA_039178655.1 of Pseudomonadota bacterium. Lineage (GTDB taxonomy): Bacteria > Pseudomonadota > Alphaproteobacteria > Rhizobiales > Amorphaceae > Acuticoccus. Next base: position 5,080 of record JBCDFB010000009.1, read on the forward strand.
GCCGTCCGCATCGTTGGTGAGTTCAATACCCTTCGACGCTGCAATCTCCGGCAGTGCGGGGATGACGGTGCCGAAGTCGATGGACTGCTGCTCGAAGTTGCTGATGTTCGACGAGTTTTGGGAGTCTTGACCGTAGGATACGGCGATGTTGACGGGCTGGCCGTTGCTGTCGAGCGCGAAGATCTGCGCACCGGACATGTCGTTGTCGGTGTCGTTCACACGGATAGAGGACAGGGCGCCCACATTGCCCAGGCTCTGCGCGCCGTTGCCGTCGCCGTAGTCGACGAAGATTTCAGCGTCTTCGGTGGGGGTGACCCAGACGGTGCTGCGGTCGGTGCCGTTTGATGCGTTGCCGAGCAGGATGGGCTGGTTGCCTGCACCGAGCGCAATCAGCACCTGGCTGGTGAGCTGATCGGCCGGGATCAGCGGATGGCCCCAGTCGTTGCGGTTGCCGGTGCCTGACGTGTCGGTGAAGGAGAGCGCAAAGAACACGTCCGCTTCGTCGTCGGTGAAGAAGCGGGCACCGGAATCGTTCGGGATGATCGGCGAGAAGGCCGAGCCGCCTGCCGGCACGGTGATGGTGCCATCGGGCGAAGAACCGCCGGCAAAGTCGTAGTTGACGGTGATGTCGCTGTCGCCGGGGTTGAACAGCTGCACCTGCGTCGGACCGGAGCCGGAGACGGAGTTTTCGCTGCCGCCCTGGGCGGTCTGCTCGCCCGTAAAGGTGGGCGTGTAGTAATCGTTTGACCAATCATCGACCGGCTGCAAAGCGAACCAGCGCGTCTCGTACTCGTCCCCTTCATCGCCGGTGATGAGATGCACTTGGGCGGGCTTTTCGTCCGACGTCGTGATGACGTCACCCTCACTCAGCTGGCGCAGAACGATGCTGTCGCCGGTGTCGACGGTCCCCTGGCTGACACCGTTCAGGAAGATTTCCGTGCCGTCCTGCGACGCCATCACATGGGCGGAAACCACGCTGGTGGAATCGGTGTCGTCCGGAAGCACATCATCGGTGTCGGTGCCCACGGGGACGACGAAACGGTCGCCGTATCGGTCAGTGTCGAACACTTCCGTCGCGCCGGCGAGCGGTGTGCCCGGGGTCTCCGCATAGGCCGCGCGGGTGACGGCGATGGGGAACGATGCGCTGATCTTGTCGGACCCGTCGAACAAAAACGCCGGGTCGGCGTCGTCTTGGCGCGATGTGGGAACTTCGTTGACCAGGAAGAATGTTTCGCCGGCCTCGAAGATGTCGTCGCCGTTTTCATCGACGATGAAGCCGCCATTATTGCTAAGGTCACCATCCCCGAACACGATGGTCGTGTCGCTTGGATTGGTGGGATCGGGGTCGTACCCGTCTTCCCAATGATCGTAGATGATCTGTGTGTTCGGCGCTGCGATCGCAAACGAGATGATCGAGAACAAGTCAGCGGTGTCGGTGTTATCGTTTCCGCTGAGGATCTCGAAGTCACCTTCTCCGCTTGACGCGATCAGGTCTTCTTCACGGATCGGCACATAGTAGGTCTGAACCACATTGGCGATTGCCATTACACTCTCCAGGGTCTTGGCGCGTTTTCTCTTTAGTTTTTCGACGCACGCAGCCGTTCGCGGCGCGCGTTTAGCGCAGCGTTCAAAGACAAACTGCAGTTTCCGGAGTGATCAGGGCGCGCGGCATCGCTGCGTTGTGCAGCTGCAAGCGTGCAGACACACAACGTCCACCAAGACAGACTGATCAGTTATCAGCAGCGACGGCGTGGACGCCGACGACACTGTGTCAGATCAGAGATATCCGTTTGGAGAGATGCGCTGAGAAGAAGTCGTATCGAAATACGATTAGAATTGTACTGTTACGACTTCAGCGTCTCACAAAAAGACAGCCCTCATGCACAAACAAGTGGCGTGATCACGAATAGTGCAGGCACACCGATCGCGATCCACTTATTCTCATATGCAAGGCGGGCATACATGAGGAGAGAACCTCTAAATTACATGGACGGGTATATGCCGCATCCTTGAGCAGGACAAGGCGTGAAATACAGGTATTCCTTAATCGCAATTTTCATCAACCCTCCAATGCCTGCATTTAGGCAAAATGACATAGGCGATAGTGACTATTTCGTAGTACTTACTCTTGCTAATTGCGCACAATCGTTCAGCGAATGCGCCATCATTTACAATTATCGACAAAATACGTGGTGCCGATTGAACGCTTTATGAATATGCCGCTTATCTAAAGCATTATTCATCCAAGCGCCTCGCGGAGTGATAAATTAATTAACGAGATGGTTTATCAGTCGGCAAAATTGCACCGAACTGCTCAGTTTGCAGCTTCATGATGCCTTGTACGAAACGATCTGAAGCCGATCTAACCGACCCCGCCAGCGGAACGGATGCGAACTTCTTGGCAAACAACACTGGCGCGCACAGCCCACGTGGTGGTGCACAATAGTGCTCGCAAGCCTGCACGTGCAGTCCGGTGCGGGAAGCTCTTACCCGCTCATGCATGGCACGCCTTGGAGCGCCAAAAGGCCGCTCCTCGCCTCAGATTGAGAGCGTTGTCCTCAGATCGGCCTTCGGCATTTGGCGCCGGTCAGGCCTCATGCCCCTGTGGTGCAGCGTCAGCGGTCCACTTCACCGAATACGATGTCGAGCGAGCCCAAGATGGCGGCAACGTCGGCCAGCATGTGGCCCTCGCACATGGTGTCCATTGCTTGCAGGTGCGCAAATCCTGGTGCGCGAATCTTGCAGCGGTAAGGCTTGTTGGTGCCGTCGGCGACAAGGTAGACGCCGAACTCGCCCTTGGGCGCCTCCACCGCCACGTAAACGTCCCCCTCAGGCACGTGAAAGCCTTCGGTGTAGAGCTTGAAGTGGTGGATCAGCGCTTCCATGGAGCGCTTCATGTCCGCCCGCCGGGGCGGCGCCACCTTCCCGTCCAGCGTATGGACCGGCCCGCCGGTCACCCGCAGCTTATCGATGGCCTGGCGCATGATGTGGACGGACTGGCGCATCTCCTCCATGCGGATGAGATAACGGTCGTAACAGTCCCCGTTTTTGCCGACGGGGATCTTGAACTCGAACTCGCTGTAGCACTCGTAGGGCTGGTTGCGGCGCAAGTCCCACGCCGCGCCCGAGCCGCGCACCATCACGCCGGAAAATCCCCACGCCCAGCACTCGTCCAGCGTGACAACGCCAATGTCCACGTTGCGCTGTTTGAAGATGCGGTTTTCGGTGATGAGGTTGTCGAGGTCGTCAACCACCTTCAAGAACGGGTCGCAGAACGCCTCGATATCGTCCAGCAACCCGGCCGGAAGGTCCTGATGCACGCCGCCGGGCCGGAAGTAGTTTGCGTGAAGCCGCGCCCCGCACGCACGCTCATAAAACATCATGAGCTTCTCGCGCTCTTCAAACCCCCAAAGCGGAGGCGTCAGCGCACCCACATCAAGCGCCTGGGTAGTGATGTTCAAAAGGTGCGAGAGGAGCCGGCCGATCTCGCAGTAAAGAACGCGGATCAGCTGCGCGCGCTTGGGGATCGAAATGCCCAGAAGCTTTTCCGTCGCCAGCGCGAACGCGTGCTCCTGGTTCATGGGAGAAACGTAGTCCAACCGGTCAAAGTACGGGACGGCCTGGACGTAGGTCTTGTGCTCGATCAGCTTTTCCGTGCCGCGGTGGAGCAGGCCGATGTGCGGGTCCACCCGGGTGACGATTTCACCATCAAGCTCCAGCACCAAGCGCAGCACCCCGTGGGCTGCAGGATGCTGCGGGCCGAAGTTAATGTTGAAGTTCCGCACCTGGCGCTCGTCCTGCGCTTCGGTGGGGATGTTCAGCTGCTGCATCGTTCATCCTCATCGCGCCTTTCGACGGCGCATCGCTCCGCGGCGCGGCAGCAGCATTGTGTGCACCAGAACACCGCCTAAGTGCGCGCGGTCCGGCCAATGCCGCTGAAGAAACGGCCGACCAGGTACGCTGCAAAAAGTACCGCAGCCGCTGGCCACCACATTTCGAACAAGTTGGCAAAGGTCAGTGGCCCGAACCGGTCCGCCTGACCGCTTGTCACCATGTAAATACCGGCAATGGGGAGCGCGATGGCAAGTACGACCGCCAAAACACTGCTCACACGGAATACGCCGGCAACCAAAAATGCAACCATAGATCCGATAGCGACAGCCATAATAGTCTAGCTCTCCTTTGCTTTCTCATCGCCAGGAAGCACATAATCAGTGCCTTCCCAAGGCGATAGAAAGTCAAAATCGCGGAAAGCTTGCGGCAGGCTCACCTCATCGTACACGACGCGCTTCGCTTCATCGTCGTACCGCACTTCCACAAACCCCGTCAGCGGGAAGTCCTTGCGCAACGGATGGCCGTCAAAGCCGTAATCTGTGAGGATGCGTCTGAGATCCGGGTGGGCGGAAAAAATCACGCCGTAAAGGTCGTACGCCTCCCGCTCGAACCAGTCCGCCGCGGGAAAGAGACCGGAAAGGGAGGGGACTGGCGTGCGCTCGTCGGTGGTGATCTTCAGCCTAACCCTCAGGTTCTGGACCGGCGAGAGGAGGTGATACACCACGTCAAACCTCTCGGGCCGCGCCGGCCAATCCACCGCGCAAATGTCGATGAGGTTGACGAAGTCGGCCCGTGGATCGTCCCGCAAGAAGCGCACCACCTCCACGAGCCCGTCACGCTTGAGGAACATGGTGAGTTGGCCGTGGGTGATGGCGTGGCGCTCCACCCATTCGGGGAACGCGGCGGCAACGGTGTCCGCGAGGTCTGCCAGACTATCCTGATCTTCCAAGAAGATGTGGTCCATGGGCCTGACCGCGCTCTACCGCTCGATGGTGCCGGTCCGGCGCATTTTGCGCTGGAGGAGGAGAACGCCATAAAGCAGCGCCTCGGCAGTGGGCGGGCAGCCGGGCACGTAAATGTCCACCGGAACAATCCGGTCGCAGCCACGCACGACCGAGTAGGAGTAGTGGTAGTACCCGCCGCCGTTGGCGCACGATCCCATGGAGATCACGTAGCGTGGCTCGGGCATCTGGTCGTAAACCTTGCGCAGTGCCGGCGCCATTTTGTTGGTGAGTGTGCCCGCCACAATCATCACGTCGGACTGGCGCGGCGATGCGCGCGGGGCAAAGCCAAAGCGCTCCGCATCGTAGCGGGGCATCGACATTTGCATCATCTCCACCGCGCAGCACGCAAGGCCAAAGGTCATCCACATGAGCGAGCCGGTGCGCGCCCAGTTGATGAGCGCTTCCGATGACGTGACGAGAAAGCCCTTGTCGGTCAGCTCCGAGTTTACGTCGCGGAAGAAGGCATCGTCCGGCTGGTTCTTGGAAAGGTCAACATCACGGGCCGGGGCGATGCCCCGTTGGTCCAGCAGCAGTTCGCCGCCGCGCGGGATCGCGTTTTTCGTCAGTTCCACTCCAGCGCCCCCTTCTTCCACTCGTAGACGAAGCCGATGGTCAGGATGGTCAAAAACAGCATCACAGAGCCAAACCCGAACCAGCCGATCTGGTCGAACGACAGCACCCACGGAAACAGAAACGCCACCTCCAAGTCGAAAATGATGAAGAGGATCGCAACCAGGTAAAACCGGATATCGAACTTCATCCGCGCATCGTCGAACGCGTTAAAGCCGCACTCGTAGGCGGATAGCTTCTCCCGGTCGGGATTTTGGTAGGCGATGATGAACGGCGCCACCATCAGCCCGATGCTCAGCACCAGGGCGACACCCGCGAAAATGATCACGGGAAGGTAGCTTGCCAGCAGCTCTTCCATCCTGCTCCCCAGCGGAGACTGAAACGCTTCCAATTACAATCCGTGATGCACCAAGCCGCGGCTTTCCGCAACAAATGCGCATTCCTCCAACTCGATATGCCCCCTCAGCGCGAAGGTTCAATCAGGTCCCACAGGTTGCCGAAGGCATCGCGAAACTTTGCCACCCTGCCGTAGGGCTCCTCCCGGGCGGCCTCCAGAAACGCAATGCCGGCTTCGCTGAACTTTTGGTGGGTGGCGGCAAAATCGTCGGTGGTCAGAAAGAAGGCCACGCGCCCGCCTGTCTGGTCCCCCACCCTCGCGCGTTGAGAGGCACCGTCCGCCTTCGCCAAGAGGATGTGTGCTCCACCCTCCCCGGGCGCGACCACCACCCATCGCTTGGTGGCAGAGAGCGGCGTATCCTCCACAAGGGAAAAGCCGAGCGCGCCGCAGTAATGGGCAATGGCCTCATCGTAGTCGGGCACAACGATGGTCACCGTCGCCAACTGCACGCGCGTTTCCGATGGTCGAGATGGGATGAAGTGGCGCGAGTGACGGGGCTCGAACCCGCGACCTCCGGCGTGACAGGCCGGCACTCTAACCAACTGAGCTACACCCGCGCGGCGAGGCGTTGCCCCGCTCTCGGCTGAGGTAGCCGTGGCCCTACCCCAAGTCAAGCTGGCCGCAGATGCCGAGCGCGCAATTTCAGCGGCAAACCAACGGCCCCGCGCGCCCGGTACAGCTTGATGACAGGCCGGCGTTGCGCCACAACCCTTTGCCAAAGGGGCGGTTAGCTCAGCTGGTTAGAGCGTCTGGTTTACACCCAGTAGGTCGGGAGTTCGAATCTCTCACCGCCCACCAAGCTTCACCCGAACAGGCCCGCGTGGCTGCGGCGAAGATCCGCCTTCGTGACCTTGCCCATGGCGTTCCGCGGCAGCTCCTGCGCAAAGATGACACGCTTGGGCTGCTTAAAGCGGGCAAGATGCGGCGCAATGGCGGCCATCACGTCAGCCTCCGCAAGCCGCGCGCCGTCGCCCACGACCACGGCAACCACGCCTTCCCCGAAATCGGGGTGAGGCACGCCGATCACGGCCGACTCCCTGACACCCGGCACCGCATCCAAAAGCAGCTCCACCTCCTTGGGGTAAACGTTGAAGCCGCCGGAAATGATGAGGTCCTTCGCCCGCCCCACCAGCGAAAGCACCCCATTCTCGTCCACGCGGCCGAGATCACCGGTGATGAACCACTCTCCGCGGAACTCCTGCTCAGTCTTCTCCGGCATCCCCCAGTAGCCGCCGAAGACGTTTGGGCCCTTCACCCACACCGTGCCGATCTCGCCGGGGGCAACGTCTTCCTCGCCTGCCTCGTCGACCACGCGGATTGTAACGTCCGGCAGCGGCTCGCCCACGGTGCCGGCCACCCGTGCACCGTCATAGGTGTTGGAGGTGATCATCCCGGTCTCCGTCATGCCGTAGCGCTCAAGGATGGCGTGTCCGGTGACGGACTTGAAGGCGTGGTGGGTCTCCTCCAGCAACGGCGCGGAGCCGGAGATAAACACGCGCATCCCCGGCGCGGCGGCACCGAGGCCGGGGTGATTGAGAAGACGGGAGTAAAAGGTCGGCACCCCCATCATGGCCGTTGCATCGCCCATGGCAGCCACCACAGCATCCGCATCGAAGCGGTTGAAAAAGCTGAGTGAGGCACCGGCCATCAGCGCGACATTGGTGGCCACGAACAGCCCGTGGGTGTGGAAGATGGGGAGCGCATGAATGAGCCGGTCCGCCGCCGTGAAGCGCCAAACCTTCACCAGCGCCTCAGCGTTGCTGCTCAGATTGGCGTGGGACAGCATCGCGCCCTTGGAGCGGCCCGTGGTGCCGGAGGTGTAGAGGATCGCGGCAAGATCCGCCGCGCGCCGCCCCACCGGCACAAAGCCCGCCGCCGGCTCAAGCCCATCGGTTAGTGTGCCGCGCCCATCGCCCTCCAGCGTGAACAGCGCCGCCACACCGTGCTGCGCCGCCAGTTGTTGGTGCGCCGCCTCCCGCTGCGGGCTCGTAACGAACACGGTCGGCGCTGCATCGCTCACAAATGAGGACACCTCCGCGTCGGTGTAGGCTGGGTTGAGGGGGAGGATCGCACCGCCTGCCCGCACGGTGCCGAGATAAAGGGCAAGCGCTTCGATGGACTTATCCACCTGCGTGGCCACACGCCCGCCCGGCGCCACACCCGCTGCCATCAGCTTGACGGCAATACGGTCCGCCAGGGAAGAGAACGCGCCGAAAGTCACCTTCCCGCCATCCTCCAGGTGGGCGAACACTGCGGCCGGGTCGGCGTTCTTGAAAAGGGTGGCGGACAGGTGGTTGGGATCGCTCATGGCGTCAAACTTAGAGCACCGTTCCTGAAAAAGTTCTGTTGAGCGCGCGCGGACCGCTATGCAAGACAGAAAGGCTGGCGCCGAACGCGCACGCGCCGATGGGAGTTTGCCATGAACCTGCGCCTTCTGCTTCTCGCGCTCGCCGCCGTCAGTATTGTGTCAGCATCGCCCAATCTTGCTGCCCAGGAGCAGGCACCGCCCCTCCCGGCCGTGACCGTCGTGGTTGCCGAGGAGCAGGACGTGACGCCGAAGGCAGAGTTCATCGGCAGGATCGAAGCCGTGGCAAGGGTCGACCTTCGCGCCCGCGTGACCGGCTTTTTGGAAGAGCAGGCTTTTGAGGATGGCGCCACGGTGAGCGAGGGCGACCTCCTGTTCGTGATCGAGCAGGCGCCTTTCGCCGCGGAGGTCAAACAGGCGGAGGCGAACCTTGCCGCTGCGCAGGCCCAGGCGGAAAACGCCCAGGTGGCGCTTGAGCGCGCCCAAACGCTGCTTGAGCGCGACACCGTCGCTGAGGCGACCGTTGACGACCGCCGCGCGGAAAGCCGCGTTGCCGATGCAGCGGTTTTGCAGGCCGAGGCCGCGCTGGAGCAGGCGCGCATCACCTACAGCTACACCGAAATCAAGGCTCCCATCACGGGGCGGATCGACCGCGCGACCATCAAGCCCGGCAATCTTGTGTCGCCCGAAAGCGGGGTCCTCACCGTTATCGTTCAGCAGGACCCGGCTTACATCGTCTTCAGCCTTACCGACCGTATGGCGCTCAACGTGCGCCGCGCCGTCGCCGCCTCCGAAGACGGTCAGGACGTTGTCTCCAACAGCGTTACCTTATCCCTGCGCCTGTCTGACGGGACCATGTACGACCAGACAGGGACGGCCGATTTCGCCGGCGTGGAAGTAAACCCCGGCACCGACACTGTGGTGTTCCGCGGCGTCATCCCCAATCCGAACGGCGTGCTGCTCGACCGTCAGTTCGTCGTGGTCGTCGTGGAACTGGCAGAGCCGCAGCGGCGCCTGGTGGTGCCCCAGTCGGCGGTGAGCGTGGACCAGCGCGGCCAGTTCGTCCTGGTGGTTGACGATGAGGACACCGTCGCCCCCCGCTTCATCACCACGGGCGACAACATTGACAGCCGCGTGGTGGTCGAAGGCGGCCTTGAGCCCGGCAGCCGCGTGATTGTCGACGGGCTGATGAAGGTGCGGCCCGGCATGAAGGTGAGCGCGTCCGTCGCGACCGAGTCCTAAAAGGCGGCTCTCAATGTTTTCTGCGATCTTCGTTCGCCGCCCGCGCCTGGCGCTGGTCATTTCCATCGTCATCACCATCGCCGGGCTCATCGCCCAGCGGACCCTGCCGGTGGAACAGTTCCCCGACATTGTGCCGCCGCAAGTCTCCGTTTCCGGCACCTATCCGGGCGCCAACGCTGAAGTGGTTGAAGCCACCGTCGCGCAGCCGGTGGAAAGCCAGGTGAACGGCGTGGACGACATGATTTACATGAAGTCCACCAGCGGCAACGACGGCTCGTTTTCGCTGAGCGTCAGCTTTGAGGTGGGCACGGACCCCGACATTGCGACGGTCAACACCCAAAACCGGGTTGCCCTGGCGCTGCCACAGCTTCCCGCGGAGGTGCAGCAGCTGGGCCTTCGTACCCGCAAGCGCTCCACCTCGCTGCTTCAGGTGATCACGCTTTATTCGCCTGACCAGACCTTCGACACGCTGTTCCTCAACAACTACGCAACCATCAACCTGATCGACACGCTGGCCCGTGTGCCGGGCGTGGGCCAGGTGCAGCTCTTCGGCCTGCAAGACTACTCCATGCGCATCTGGTTCGAGGTGGACCGGCTGACGGCCCTCGGCCTCACCCCCTCGGACGTTGCGAATGCCATCCGCTCCCAGAACGTGCAGGCGGCCGTGGGCCGCGTGGGCGCCCAGCCGGTGAGCGACGATGTGGCGCTGCAATTCAACCTCACCACAAAAGGCAGGCTCACCGACGTTTCCGAGTTCGAGAACATCATCATCCGCGCAAACCTTGATGGGTCCGCTGTGCGGGTGCGGGATGTGGCGCGGGTTGAGCTTGGTGCGCGCAACTCGGACGCAACCTCCCGCCTCAATGGCGGTGAGGCGGCGGGCCTGGCCGTCTACGGCGCCCCCGGCTCCAACGCCCTGCAGACCGCCGAGGGTGTGCGCGCCACAATGAACACCCTCGCGGAGCAATTCCCCGAAGGACTTGCGTGGACCATCACCTACGACACCACGCTCTTCGTGCAGGCCAGCATCGACAATGTCTATGAGACGCTGTTCGTGGCCTTCCTGCTGGTGGTTGCGGTCACCTTCGTCTTCTTGGGCTCGTGGCGGGCGACCATCGTTCCGGCGGTGGCAATCCCGGTGTCGCTCATCGGCACCTTCGCGGTGATGGCCCTCATCGGCTTTACGCTCAACACCGTCTCCCTCCTCGCCATCGTGCTGGCCATCGGCATCGTGGTGGACGACGCCATCGTCATCGTTGAAGGCGTCACCAGGATCATGGAGGAGGATGATCTTGACCCCAAAGAGGCCACGCTGAAGGCCATGAAGGAGCTGACTGCGCCGGTCATTGCCACGACGCTGGTGCTCTTGTCGGTGTTTGTGCCCGTGGCGTTCATTCCGGGCATAGTGGGCGCCCTCTTCCAGCAGTTTGCCGTGTGCATCGCCTTTGCGGTGCTCATCTCCTCCATCAACGCACTTACCCTCTCACCGGCCCTTTGCTCGATCCTCCTGAAGAAGGACGAAAGGCCCATCGCCCCCGTGCGCTGGATGATGAAAGGGATCGACGGCATCACCGGCGGCTATTCCTTCATTGTGTCGCGCATCCTGCGGCTTTCCGCGCTCGCAGTGGCGGCGGTTGCAGGGCTCATCTTCGCCACCAGCGTCCTCTTCCAGACAACGCCCACAGGCTTCCTCCCGTCCGAGGACCAGGGCCTTTTCATGGGTGAGATCGTGCTCCCCGCGGGCGCATCGGTGACCCGCACCGGCGCCGTCGTCTCGCAGGTGGAAGAGATTGTGCGCGCCGACCCGGCCGTTGAGGACGTCTTCACAGTGGTGGGCTTCAGCCTCCTGTCGGGCCTCTCTCAATCAAACAGCGGCATCGTCATTGGGCGGCTCAAACCATTTGAGGAGCGCACCGAAGCCGACCTTGGGGTTGAGGAAACCATCGCCCGGCTGCAGCCGCAGCTCCTCGCTTTGCCGAGCGCGGTGGTGACCCTCTTCAACCTGCCGCCCATTTCGGGCCTCGGCAACGCGGGGGGCTTTGAGTACCAGCTCCAGGACCTTGCCGGCCGCACGACGGGCGAGTTGGCGCAGGTGCTGCGCGGGCTCCTGGTGGCGGCCAACCAGAACCCTGAGCTCAGCGGCGTTTTCACGCTGTGGTCCAACAACACCCCAGTGGTCTTCCTCGAGGTGGACCGGGAGCGTGCGCAAACGCTCGGCGTGCAGATCTCCGACATCTTCGCCGCGCTGCAAAGCACGCTCGGCGGCCAGTACGTGAACGATTTCAACCTCTTCGGCCGAACCTGGCAGGTGAACATCCAGGGCGAGGCCATCGATCGGGACAGTATTGAGGACATTGGCCGCATCCACGTGCGCAACGCCGGCGGCGAGATGGTGCCCCTTGAAAGCGTCGTGCGGGCCGAAATGGTGACCGGCCCCCAATCCATTGTGCGCTTTAACAACCAGCGGGCCGTCACCATCAACGGTGGCCCGGCGCCGGGCGTGAGTTCCGGCGAGGCGCTGGATGCGATGGAAGCGGTCTCGGCGCAAGCGCTGCCGGACGGGTATGGCTTTGCCTGGTCCGGCACCGCCTACCAGGAAAAGCTTGCAGGCGGCCAAACGGCGCTTGCCCTCATGCTGGCGCTGATCTTCAGCTACCTGTTCCTGGTGGGCCTTTACGAAAGCTGGTCCATGCCCGCGGTGGTCATCCTGTCGGTGGTGATCGCCATTACCGGGGCGCTGGTCGCAGTTCTCGTGTCAGGCCTTTCCAACGACGTCTACGCGCAGATCGGCTTCGTCCTCCTCATCGGACTGGCGTCGAAAAACGCTATCCTCATCGTGGAGTTTGCCATGGCCCAGCGGGAGTCGGGCCTGTCCATCCTGCAATCGGCTGCGACTGCGGCACGGCTTCGCATCCGCGCCGTGTTGATGACGGCGGGCTCGTTCCTCCTCGGCCTGTTGCCGCTGGTGTTTGCCAGCGGTGCCGGCGAAGCCACCCAGCGCGCGGTGGGAACGGGCGTGTTCGGCGGGATGCTTGCCGCGGCCACCATCGGGATTTTCCTGATCCCGATGCTTTACGTATCGCTGCAATGGGGGCGCGAGCGGATAAAGGGCCTCTTCGGCGTCAAGCCGCCCACGCCCGCCTCCCACGCGGGCAAGCAGTAGCGGTCGATCAGGCGAACTGGGCGGCGATGGTGTCTGCCACCTGCGCCACAAGGTCGGGCCGGCCGACAAGGTAGTGGTCACCCCCTTTCACCAAGTGCACATGCGCTGCGCCGCCGGATTTGCGCGCCCCGATCGCCTCAAGCCACGCCGCGTTGGAGGAGGGAAACACGGACTGGTCAGCCGTATAGTCAAACAGCGTCACCGGCACGCTGGTCTCGGCAATGCGGTCCGGCCCATCCGCACGCGACGCGGTTGACCACTGGGAAAGATACGCCGTCAGCGTGGTGAAGCGGCCCATGGCGTTGGCGGCAGCGTTCACCTCGTGCGGAACGCCCCAGAGGCTGCCTGGCGCGCGGTCGTTGGCGTCCAGCGTCACATCCAAGAACCGCGGGTCGGCGTGGGTGCGGTAGATGACGAACGCCTCGTCCTGCGGCCCGTCAGGATCCGCGCGCAGCATCCGCAGCCGGCCCTGCACCCACCGCTCGATCCGCGCCCTGCGCTGCCGCTGCGCCAAGCGGAACTCCTCCAAGAACTCCGGGTTAAACGGCGGGCCAAACTTTCCTGAAAAGATGTCGAACGCTGGGTCCACGGACAGCGGGTCGCGCTCGTCGATCAGCGCGGGATCCAGCCAGTCGCCCAGCGTCCGCGCCCGGCCCGGGTGGGCCGCACACAGAACCAGCGCATCGGCAGGCGGCAAGTCCTCCGGCGACAAATCCAGCGGCCGCCCATCCACCGTGTCGGTGATGGTAAGGTTCTCCGCCTGGCTCTGATAAAGCGCCGCAAGTGAAGCGCCGCCCGAATTGCCGATCATCACCACACGCTCAAAGCCGCGCTCACGCAGATACTTCACGCCGGCGCCAAGGTCCTGGATGGCGCGCTCCATCAGGAGGGAGACATCGTTGCCGCCGTAACGGGTGTTGAAGCCCATGCACGCCACACCCCGCTCGGCCAACGGATCGATAAGGTAGTGGTTCAGAAAATTGGAGGTGGGGTGGCAGACGATGGCGGCGGTGCGCGCACCCTCCGGCGCCGCCAGCGCACCATACACCTTGGGCCATTTCTGGTTGAGGCCCGACTGGCTTTCCATGGTTGCCGACGGCTTCACGTCGACCATGACGAGTTCGCGCTTCATGGTGCGCGCCTTACGCGTTCGCGGTCCACTTTGTGCGCCTTACGCGCTCACCAAACCTGCCTTTTGCTTGGTCCATTTGGCGAGCGCTTCATGGGCGTGGTCCTCCGCTTTGGCGAGCTCCTCGTCCTCGGTGACCTTGGTGGTGAGTTCAACACGGATGCCGTTGGGATCGAACATGTAGATCGACTTGATGAAATGGTGGTCCGTCACGCCCACCACCTCATAGCCTGCCTTCTCGACGCGGGCCTTGGCGGCCTCAAGCGCGGCCATGTCTTCCACTTCAAGGGCGATATGGTTCACCCACGAAGGCGTGTTGGGCGAGGGCTCCGGCTTCACACCGTCGCCAAGGTCGAAGAACGCCATGAACGAGTTGTCGGCCATACGAAAGAAGATGTGCACGTGCGGGTTCGGCTCGCCGGTGGAGGGCACACGGTCGTTGTAAAGCACGTGGGCAAGGGGCAGGCCCAAAAGGTCCTCGTAGAAGTGGCGCGTCTCCTCAGCATCGCGGCAACGCCACGCGAAATGATGCATCCCCTTGATGGTGAATTCAGGCGTCGTCACAGCATTGTCCTCCCTCATCCTTTGCCACACACCTCGGGCAGCGTGTTGCTTATTCACCGCCAGGTGAGATGGGGGTGGACGCGGGGCGGCACCCGCGACAGGTTGGGCCTCAGAACAATAATGCCGACCCGAGGAACACCCGGAGGACCCCCATGATGAGAGCGTTCGTGTTTGCGCTGGCTGCATTTGCGCTAGCAGCCCCTCTGCCCGCGAGTGCGCAAGACAGCGTGTCGCTGAAACTCGGCCACTTCCTGCCCGCCGGGCATCCCATGTCCAAGTACCTGGAGAACTGGGCACAAACCCTCGGCGAGGAGACCGACGGGCGCATTGCAATCGAGGTTTTCCCGGGCGGGCAGATGGGTCCGGTGCCGGAATACTACGACATGACGCGCCGCGGCGTGATCGACATCGGCTGGATCCTGCACGGCGCCACCTCGGACCGGTTCCCCCTCACCGGCCTCATCGACATTCCCTTCACCGTGGACAGCGCCGTCCACGGCACACGCATCCTCAACGATCCTGCCATGCGCGAGCATCTGGATCCTGAGCATCGCGGCGTAAAAGTCCTTTACCTCTTCACCCACCAGCCGGCGCAGATCCACACTGCGGGCAAGGCCGTCGCGACCCCTGAAGACCTCAGCGGTCTGCGCATCCGCTTCCCCAGCGCCACGGCCAAGGCGTTCCTGGATGAGATGGGCGCAGCGTCGGTGGGCCTGCCGCCCACGCAAATCGCAGAGAACATGCAAAAGAACGTCATCGACGGCGTGGTGATCGACTATGGCGGAGCGGGTATCGCCTTTAACCTGGGCGGGCTGGTTGACCATGTGACCGAGTTCAACGGCTATGTGACGAGCTTCGGCCTC
>JBCDFB010000010.1:0-19972 GCA_039178655.1 Pseudomonadota bacterium
CCTCAAAGACGCCGAAGCTATTAAACGACTCATTCCAACGGTCGAAACCGCCAGCCCCGAAATCGTACTGCCCGTCAATTTCACCCAGATCCACCGCGCGCGGCACGATGACAAGATCGATGGCTTCCACCGACGCGCGATCGCCGGGAATGGGGTCAGGGCCGGTGCGCCAGCTCATGGGGACCTCGCGGTTGCGAATTTCTCCATTTGCAAATAGCTGCTACGGCACGCATTTCCAGCGCTTCAAGGACAATGTATCTGCGGCGCGGCGCGTGAGACGGTGAGCGAGCCGCTTTTGAAGGCGTAAAGCGGCTGGCAAAGCTCGGCGACCGCGGCCGCGGGGCCATCGCAGTCCATCACGACCAGGTCGGCAGGCGTGCCCACTTTGTTGCCGTAGCCGGCGAGGTTCATGAGTTTTGCCGGGCCATCTGTGATCATTTCAAAGCAGTCGACCATGGCCGCGGCGCCACCGAGTTGGGCGATGTTGGCGTAAAGGTTCGCTTGGCGCAGGGCCGAGCCGTCACCATAGGGTGTGAACGGGTTCAAGATGTTGTTGGTGGCGAGCGAGCACGTGACGCCGTGTGCCCCATGGCGGTGGAGCGGCGTCACGCCGCGGGGCGGGTCCATGTCGCCGGTATGGTCCCGGTGCATGAGGTAAAGGTCGGTCGCGGGCAGGACGGTGACGGCGACCCCCGCATCGGCGAGGCGGCGGCTCAGATCCTCAAACCGTTGGGGTGACAATCGCGCGAAGCGGGTGACGTGGCCCACGGTGACGCGGCCGCCCCAGCCGTACTCGTCCGTCCGCGCCATCACGTGCTCGATGTCGAGGGCGGAAGGGTCGCCGCCGAAATCAAGATGCATGTCGACGTCCACGTCAAAGCGCCGCGCGAGGGCGAAGATGCGGTCGATCTGGCCCTTCGGGTCAGGGTCCACGTAGGGCGCCGCGCCGATGCTGTGGGCGCCGCGCTGCAGCGCTTCCACCAGAAGCTCTTCTGTGCCTGGAAGATTGGTCAGGCCATCCTGCGGGAAAACGCAGATCGTTGCATCCACCGCAAACGCCATGTCCTGCAAGGCGGTGCGGACCCCGTGAAACCCGGTGAGGCCGACGGTGGGATCCACCTCCACATGGGTGCGCATGAATTGGGTGCCGTTGACGATGCACTTGGACAGGGCGCGCCGGGCCCGCGCCGCCACATCTTCCTCGGTGAAGGCGCCCTTGAGCGTTGCCACTTCGGCAATGGCGTCCTGGATGCCGCCCTTCAGGCTACACCGCTCCAGGATGCACGCCTTGTCCAAATGAATGTGGCTTTCGCAAAATCCTGGGGTGACGAGCTTGCCGCCGAGGTCATAGGCGCGTTCACCGCGGGGGAGAGATTTCTCCACCGCGACAATTGTCCCATCGTTCACGCCGATGTCGAAGGTCTCGCCGCCGTGGCCGAGCGGGATTGCGCCGTGGAGCGTAAGGCTAAGCACGCGCGGTCCGGCGCAACGATGCCCCGGGCCTCACAGGCTGCGCACCTTGTCCATGAAGCGGGCCACCCTTTCCGGGGCGACTGGGTTCCAGGTGTCGCCATCCACCTTGAAGTGGGTGCCGATGATGCAGCCGTCCGCAATGGCGAGGGTGTCGGCCACATTGTCGATATTCACGCCGGTGTTGGCGAAGACCGGTAGGTCCGGGACAGCCTCGCGCGCGGCCGCAAGGTCGGACGTATCGGCCGGCTGACCAGTCAGCGGTCCTGACACCAGGATCGCATCGGCAAGCGAAGAGAAGACCGCGCTCTTTGCCCGCAGCGCAATGGGTCGAGTGTCGAGCGAGGACGCGAACTCCGCGTTGATGTTGAAGAGAAGTTTCAGGTCATCCCGGCCGAGATTGCGGCGGAGGCGAAGAGCCTCTGCCGCCTTCGGCTCCCAAAGGCCCATATCGGACGCGAAGAGGCCGGTGAAAATCTCCCGCGCGAAGGCAGCGCCAGTTGCCGTTGCCATCGCAACGCTTGCCACCGGGTCCCACAAAAAGTTCACACCGAACGGAACGGTGAGGCGCGGCTTGATGGCGCTCACCACCGCAGTCATCGCCGAAAGGGCCTCGGGCGGCGCTTTGAGCTCATAGGGCCGGTCGTTCTCGTTGCCGAACATGATGGCGTCAACGCCGCCGGCCTGGAGCGCATCCACATCGGCAGCGACGCCTTCGATCAGCCGGTCCATCCCGCCCTTTGCGTCGTAGAGCGGTGCACCGGGCAGCGCGCCGATGTGCGCCATGGCGATCACCACATTGCGGCGACCGCCGAAGAAATCAAAAGGCATTGCTGCTCCTTGGAAGGTGGACGTGCTGTAGCACCGATGCCTGATACCCGCGAGGCAAGGGCTGTGCCGCGCAGTGAGAGCGCGGAGCGGGGCGGGACCGCGCCGTTGCCCAAGGGTGGGCGCGCTGGGTAATAATCTTACCGCAGCGCGGCGAGATGCGGCGCCCGCTTGAGGACCGGCAGCGCCGGCGAGGACGAAACATGGCCCACTCGATCTTCAGCATTTCTAGCCGCCCTGCACTGGTGACCGGCGCTGGGACCGGGATCGGAGAAGCGATCGCAACCCGCCTCTCGCAGGCCGGCGCCCCAGTCGCCCTTTGCGACATTGACCTTGATGCTGCAACGGTTGCCGCAGCAAAGCTCGACAACGCTGTCGCTGTGGAGATGGACGTCACCAGCGCTTCATCCATTGAAGCGGGCTTCGCCGCGGCGGAGGCCGCATTCGGTCCCATCAGGATTGTGGTTGCCAACGCCGGCGTGTCGTCCATGACCCGCGCGCTCGACATCACCGAGGAGGACTGGGCGTTCAACTTCAACGTCAACGCAAAGGGCGTCTTTCTCACCAACCAGGCAGCGTGCCGGCGCTTCATTCAGCATGAGACGCCGGGCGCCATCGTCAACACCGCCTCGCTGGCGGCCAAGGTGGGTGCGCCGCTCCTTGCCCATTACAGTGCGTCAAAGTTCGCAGTTCTTGGCTGGACGCAGGCGCTGGCGAAGGAGATGGCGGTGCACGGCATCCGCGTGAACGCTGTGTGCCCGGGCTTCGTGCGCACCTCCATGCAGGACCGCGAGATCATTTGGGAGGCAGAGCTGCGCGACATGACGCCGGACGCCGTCTTCAACGAGTACGTTTCCATGACGCCGCTGGGGCGCATCGAAGAGCCGATGGATGTGGCCGATGTGGTCCTGTTCCTCGCCTCTGATGCGGCCCGCTTCATGACGGGGCAGGGCATTAACGTCACCGGCGGCGTCCGGATGGACTGACCTTCAGGCGCAATAGACCCCGTTTTCGGCAACGACCCTCCCGGCCTTCATCACGACGATGCGCGGCGGCGGCTGAGCGACGGCGCCCACGACGGTTTTGGCATCGATAAGGACGAGGTCGGCCGGCGCACCGGGCGCGATGTTCAGCGCGCCAAAACCCATGGTCTCGGCGGTGGTCCTGGTGATGATCTCAAACAAAGTGGCGATTTCCTCGTCAGCGTTCATGCCCTGTCGGTAGCCGATCATCATGGCGCGCCGCAGCATGTCCGCATCGCCATAGGGGCTCCATGCGTCGCGCACGTTGTCGGACCCTGCAAGGACGGTCACACCCCCCTCAATGAGCTGCATGACAGGGGGCATTGGCACGGGCCCCGGCCCGTGGGTGAGGATTGCAACGCCAGCCTCTCGCAGTGCGGAAACGGTGGGGCCGATGTCGTGGGGCTCGCCCAGGCCGAATGCATGGCTCACCACGACGCGCCCGGAAAGGCCGGCTGCTTTGGTTCGCCCAGCAATGTCGCTGAGCGTTAAAAGGCCGCCTTCGCCGCCCTCGTGGAGGTGGATGTCGATCCCGGCGCCATGACGCTCGGCGATGGAAAAGACGGTGTCGAGATGGGCCTCGCGATCGCCGTCGATGGCCGCCGGATCGAGGCCGCCCACATGGGTGGCGCCTTCGCTCATGGCAGCGTCCATGAGTTCAGCCGTGCCCGGTGCTTGCACGATGCCGCTTTGCGGGAACGCGACAATCTGCATGTCCACGACACCGCCAAAGTGCTCCTTCAGCGCGACCACGTCGTGAAGGCTGGAGAGGCCGATCTCGGGGTCGATGTCCACGTGGCTGCGCACACGGCCCGTGCCCGCGGCGACCATTTGGCGGAGCAGCGCGCCGCCCCGCGTGCCGATGTCTGCGGGGATCTCGCGGCGGAGCGCTTTCTCCGCGTCGATGCGTTCGCGCACGCTGACACCCCGGCGATGGGGGACGTGGGGAAGACCCGCGAAGGTCTTGTCCAGATGGGTATGACCTTCGGTGAAGCTGGGGGCGAGGAGGCGACCATCGCACTCAACGACGTGATCGGCAGTGGCAGAGGGATCCGCGGGCGTGACTGCAGCAATGCGCCCACCGTCCGCGAGGACGTTTGCGGTGGACCCGTCGGCGAGGAGGGCGTTTTGGAAGAGGGTGGTTCTCACGCAGCCCTGTGCTCGGCGCGGGGGGCGAAATGGGCTTTGTCGAACCGGTCCAGCGCCGCGTAGTGGGTGGAGACGTCCGCCATGAAAAGGGCGCGGGTGATGCCTGCAACCAGCCGCGGCGCCCCGTATTTGAGGCCGGTCACCCCGTTGCAGATGGGGCCGAGGCTGGGGACGGCGCCATTGTTGAAGAGATGGACGTGGCGAAGGAGCGGTGCGGTCCCCGGTTCGCGCTCCAACAGCTCGAATGCGGGACCCAGATAGGGATAGTCCAGGACCGCGGAGTGCTCCAAGCCCTCGGGCGGCACGTACTTGTCCCGCCACAGGGCGACGAGCGGAGCGTGGGGCGCAAGCTCGGGCCGGGCGAGGAGGTCGACGCCGTAGCCGGTGCCCAGCAACAGGGCGTCTGCGGAGATGGTGCGCCCGCTGTTGAGGGTGAGGGTGACGCCGCCGCCCGTCTTCTGTGCGCCGGCAAGGTCCTCCCCGCAAATCATGGAGAACTTCGGATCGCCTGTGGCGCGGTCGTACATCTCCTGTGTTGGCGGGGCGCGGAAAGCGAGCATTCTGTCGGTAAAGCGCAGGCGCCACTCGTCCGGAAGCTCTGCAAAATGGTCCAGGAAGCCTGGAAAATTCGACCAGTCGAGGATCTCTGTCACCGGCATTTCGGCGGAGCGGGCCAATAGCGTGACGGACTTTGCGTCTGCATTGAGAGCGGCAACGGCAAAGTCGAAGGCTGACGCGGCGGCGCCGATGACGGCCACCGATTTGCCGGCAAGCGTGCGGCAATCAAAGTCGCTGTCGCTGTGAGCGTAGTCGCCGGGTTCCAGGCCCTCGCGGATCGCGCGCGGGACGATGGGCGCGCCTGCGCCGGAGATGCCTGTGGCGAGGACGAGCTTGCGGGTGAGCGCTATCTCCTCACCGCGATCCGTCCGAAGGGTGAGGCGCAGAAGCTCCCCATCGTGCGCGATGGCCGAAAGGGTCGTGCGGTTCTCCACCGGCAGGCCGAGGACGTTTTTGAACCAGATGAGGTAGGCCATGTAGTCGTGCTTGGGGATGCGGGTGAGGGCGCGGAAATGATCTTCCCCATAGGCCGCCTCGTGCCAGGCACGGTAGGTGAGGGAGGGGACGCCCCAGTCGGGCCCTGAAAGGGTTTTTGGCGAGCGGAGCGTGCGCATCCGTGCGGTGGTGACCCACGGTCCTTCAAGCCCCTCCGGCGCAGCGTCAATGATCCGCAGCCGCCTAATACCCTTGCGCATGAGGCCAAAGGCGATGGTGAGGCCGGAAAGGCCTGCGCCCACCACCACCACATCGCTCACGTTGCGGCCGTCGCCGCGCTCGGGCAGCCAGTCGCGCGGCGGGATCTCCACAGCCTCCAGGTCGGCCGCGACGCGCGCCTCCAACGCGGCAAGACGAGTGTGATCCATCAGGCCCCCCTGCGCCGATGCATACAAATGTGGGGCGGCGCGCTACACCGCCCCTGCAAGGAGAATTTTTGCATAGCCCATGCCAGCAAGCGAGCCTTCCCGGACCGAGCCCCAGCCGACACCGTGGCGCCAGGTGGCGGGCACCTACCCGTGGCCCCATGACGGGCCGCCGCGGAAGGAAGAGACGGCGCTCATTGCCATCGATATGCAGCGGGATTTTTGCGCCGAGGGCGGCTGGGTGGATCAGCTCGGCGAGCCTATCGCGAACACCGCGGCGGCCATTCCAGGCGTCGCGCGGGCGCTGACCCTGGCGCGTGCCGCCGGTTTCGCCGTCATCCACACGCGCGAAGGCCACCGGGCGAGCCTTGCCGATCTCAACCCGGTCAAGCGGTGGCGGACCAGGGCCCATGGGCTGGGGATCGGCGACACGGGCGCTGAAGGAGGCGTGCTTGTGCGCGGCGCACCGGGCCACAATTTGGTGGCGGCCTGTGCCGCGCACGATGGGGAGTTGGTGATCGACAAGCCCGGCAAGAGCGCGTTCTTTGCCACCGCGCTCGACCATCATTTGCGCAGCAGCGGCGTGCGCAACCTTATTGTCTGCGGTGTCACGTCTGACTGCTGCGTGCAGTCCACCGTGCGCGACGCGGCCGATCTCGGCTACGACGCGCTCCTCCTCAGCGATGCGACCGCGGCGGTGGAGAGCGCGCACCACGCCGGGATGCTGGCAATCTTTAACGCCCATGGCGGGCGGTGGGGGGCGGTGGCGACCCTTGCACATCTGCGCGATGCGCTGGCTCTGTGATTAAGGCGCGGCCCTACGCCTTTCCATGCACCGAGCCCTTCGCAGTGGAGACGACGCTCCTTTGCCTGCTCGGCTTTCAAAGGGCGGCGGTTGATGAAACGGGAGCGTCGGGCGCCTGTGCGCTCCACCACGCCAATCGGCTGGCGGCGGCGTGGGCGGGGGCAGGCGGGCGCTGCGTCTTGAGCAGGAGGGGCCTTCCCGGCGGGGCGGTCGCACCGCCCGCAGCACGGTTTCGCGAGGGGCGGCGCACGGTCGACTGCCTCGCCCGCGCAGGATCGGCAGAATGGGAGCTGGCGCTTGATGTGCCTGGGGCGACGGTGGTTGACCACCCCGCCGACAACGCCTTCCTCGCGAGCGACCTGGACCACATCGTGCATCTTTCGAATATGCGCGCGCTCATCATCTGCGGCCTGCGTACCGAGGGGATCGTCCACGCCACCATGCGCGCCGCCAACGACAAGGGTCTTGATTGCCTTCTGGTGGAGGATGCCTGCGCGAGCGATGATGCTGCCTTCCACGACACCATCTTGTCGGTGACGACGTTCGGCAACGGCCTCTTCGGCGCAGTGGCGGACACCGACGCAGTGTTGGCAGCGCTATGAGCGCGTGGCGCTGGCCCCATGCACCAACACTTAACGTGCTGCGGGCCGCCTACGCCGACGGCCTTTCTCCGGCTGAGATGGTGGATCATCTGGCAGATCGGATGGAGGCGGGCGCTGCGCCCCATGCCTTTATTCACGCGGTGGAGCGGGGCCAGCTTCGGGCAGCAGCACAAGCGCTTGGCGAGCGGCCGGACGGAAGGCCGCTTTGGGGCATCCCCTTCACCGTGAAGGACTGCAACGATGTGCCGGGCCTTCCCACGACCAACGCCTTGCCGCAGATGGCCTACACGCCCGCCTCCACAGGCCGCACGATTGAGCGCATTTTGGATGCCGGAGCCATCTGCATCGGCAAGACAAACATGGACCAGTTCGGCATCGGGCTTGTGGGGATGCGCTCGCCCTATGGTGCGCCATCTTGCGTGTTCTCCGAGGAGCATATCTCGGGCGGGTCGAGCTCAGGCTCCGGCACCGCGACGGCGCTGGGGCTTGGGGTTTTCTCCATCGGCAACGATGCGGCAGGTTCGGGCCGCGTGCCGGCGGCGTTCAACAACATCGTCGGCCTGAAGCCCACCCCGGGCCTTGTCTCCAACACCGCCGTCAGCGGCGGCGGATGCGTGAAAACCATAGAAACCATGTCGGTCTTCGCCCTCACGGTGGAGGACGCCATGGAGATCACGAGGCTCATCGCGGGCTACGATCCGGCCGATCTGTTTTCCAGCCCCCTTGCCGACACCGCCGACCTTGAAGACGGCGCGCCGCCGAGCGCGTTCCGCTTTGCAACGCCCGCCGAGAAACACCTTCACTTCGCCGGGGATGCCGATGCGGCACGGATGTTTGACGCTGCCGTGGAGCGGCTGACGGCCCTCGGCGGTGTCGCCGTGCCTGTGGACTTTGCGCCATTTCATGAGGCGCAGGCGATCCTTTATGACGGCCCGTGGATTGCCGAGCGCGCCCTGTCGCTGGACCCTGTGCTGGCGCAGCACGGCGAACACATCCACCCCGTGACACGCCAGATTTTGGAAAGTGCCGGCAGCTACAGCGCAACCGATACCTTCCGCGCCATCCACCGCATCGCAGAGTTGAAGCGCGATACGCGCTGGCTGTGGGACGATGTTGACGTGCTTGTGGTGCCGACGACGCCGACCATCTTCACCAAGGCAGAGATCGAGGAAGACCCCATCGGCCGCAACAGCACGCTCGGGATCTACACCAACTTCGTCAACCTGATGGGCCTTTGCGGGGTTGCGGTGCCGAACGGTTTCCGCGCTGACGGTGTGCCCCTTGGTGTCACGTTTCTTGCACCTTCGTTCTGCGAAGGGCGGGCGGCGCGGATCGCAAAGGCCTTTCACAGGCACCTTGGGGGGCGCCTTGGTGCGTCCCAATCGGGCGTCTCAGCTTAGCGGGAAGGGAGGTGCGGGATGGCCACCATTGAGTTCGACAGTGTGTCCAAGCGCTATCCCGACGGGTTCCAGGCGCTGAGCGAATT
Source organism: Pseudomonadota bacterium (assembly GCA_039178655.1). Taxonomy (GTDB): domain Bacteria; phylum Pseudomonadota; class Alphaproteobacteria; order Rhizobiales; family Amorphaceae; genus Acuticoccus. The sequence goes on from JBCDFB010000010.1 coordinate 8,781, forward strand.
GGACCTTGCCGTGGGCGATGGAGAGTTTCTGGTGCTGGTCGGCCCCTCCGGCTGCGGCAAATCCACAGCGCTCCGCATGGTGGCAGGGCTTGAAGACATTACCGAAGGCACCCTCTCCATCGCCGGAAAGACTGTGAACGCCCTTGCCCCGCGCGACCGTGACGTGGCGATGGTGTTCCAGTCCTACGCGCTTTATCCGCACCTTAGCGTGCGCCAGAACATTGCGTTCGGGCTCAAGGTGCGGGGGATCGAGCGCTCCGCGCGGGACAAGGCGGTGACGGACGCCGCTGCGCTTCTTGATCTTACGCCACACCTGGACCGCAAGCCGAGCCAGCTTTCCGGCGGCCAGCGCCAGCGCGTTGCCATGGGGCGGGCCATCGTGCGCCGGCCGGCCGCCTTTTTGATGGATGAGCCCCTTTCCAATCTCGACGCGAAGCTGCGGGTTTCCATGCGCGCGGAAATCACCCGGCTACAGGATCTCACCGGCACCACCACCATCTACGTCACCCACGATCAGGTGGAGGCCATGACTATGGGCGACCGTGTGGCGGTGCTCGACCGGGGGCGCCTGCAGCAGGTGGGCCCGCCCCGGGTGCTTTACGAGCGGCCGGACAACGTGTTCGTCGCCTCCTTCATCGGCTCCCCGCAGATGAATCTCATGAGTGCCGACGTGGGCGCGAGCGGTGAGACGATCACCGTGAAGGGCCAAACCCTGACGGTGGGCGACCCGGCCCTGTCACAAAAACTGGCAAGCGTCGGCGCGCGCGCGCTCGTGGGCGTCCGGCCGGAGCATTTTTCCATCTCACCCACCGGTGACGGGCCGTTGACGCTGACGGCCCAGGCCGGCGTGGTTGAGCACCTGGGCGCCACGCTTCTTGTCCACCTCGACGCCGGGCGGGAAGCGGACCCGGATGTGCCCAGCGTGGACGCTGAGGATGCCGATGACCTCGGCCGCCGCAGGGGCGAGCTGCTCGCCGTCCTACCCTCCGAGGCGGACGTGGCGAGCGGTGAGCGGGTCCACCTTTCCCTGGCGCCATCAAAGCTTCACGTGTTTGATCCCGATACCGGTCAGGCCGTTTAAGCGCTGGACGGATCATGGCATCGGATGATTGCGTTAATCGGTTGCGGGGCGATTGGCGCTGCCCGTGCACAGCCGGTGCGTCATGCAGGAAGTCGCCGCGCACCTGTGGTCCTCATCCCCTGACACCAGCATTTGCCGGGGCATGGCAGCGTCAAGCGTCCGTGCCTCTTGCAATCGCCGCGGGTTAGCGAAGGCCGGTGGTCCAGCCGCTCACAAAGTAGCGGTTGAGGAGGAGGGTCATTGCCACCATCGGGAGCACCAGGAAGTGGGCGAAGGCGCCCATGGTGCCCCAAGTGATGTCCTTTGTGCCGTAGGCGGAGAGGATCGCCACCGACAGCGGCTTGGTGTCGGCGCTGGTGAGGAAGGCGGGGTTCAGGAAGTTATTCCACGACAAGATGATGCAGAACATGGCCGACGCGATGATGCCGGGCACCACCAGCGGGAGGGCGACGCGCAGGAACGCGCCAAGCTGCGTGCACCCATCCGACAATGCGGCCTCTTCCAGATCGCGGGGGACGGAGCGGAAGTAGGTGTACATCATCCACACCACGAAGGCGGCGTTGAACACCGCATTGATGAGGATGACGCTGGAGTAGCCGCCAAGGAGGCCAAGGTCGCGCATCAGCAGGTAGAACGGGATGAGCGTTGCGGTGGGCGGCACCATCCGCACGATCAGGAAGAAGTAGGCGATGGCAGGCGCAAACTTCCAGCCCGAGCGGGCGAGCGCGTATCCGGCGGGAATCCCAAGCGCCAGAGAGATGATGGTGGATCCGCCCGAAATGATGACGGAATTCATGGTGATATCGAAGATATCGAAGATGTCGAAGATGGTTTGAAAGTTCGCCAGCGTCGGCTCGAATGTGAGCCGGGGTGGGAACGAGAAGATTTCCCGCGCAGGCTTGTAGGCAACGGAGATGAGCCACAGGACAGGCGCAAGGAACAGTGCCAGGAAGAAAAGCGTTGCCGCGCGCTGGGACCATAAGCGGGTGGGGGAAAGGGCGCGGGCCATGGTTCAGGCCATGTTGAGCCGGCGATCCGCCGAGCGGATCAGAAGGATGAACACCGCGGCAAAGATGCCGATGCAGGCAAGCGTCACGGTCGCAATGGCCGAAGCAAAGCCGATGTTAAAAAACTCCAGCCCCTCTTTGACGGAGTAGTACATCAACACGTTGGTGGCATCTGCGGGACCGCCGCGGGTGGTGACGAAGACTGAATCGAAGATGCGGAATGCATCCATTGTCCGCAGCACGAGCGCCAGGAAGATGGCCGGCAGAAGCAGCGGTACGATGATCATGAAGAAGCGCTGCAAGGCGGTCGCGCCATCTACCTCCGCAGCTTCTAGAAGGTCAGGCGGGAGCGACTTTAGGCCCGCCAGCAGGATGAGTGCCATCAGCGGCGTCCACTGAAAGACGTCAATGAGGATGATGGCAAGCATTGCCTGGAACTGGTCAGCAAACATCCCGCGCGGGTCGGAAATGCCCCATTCGGCCAGGTAGTAGCCGATCAGCCCGAAGTCGGCGCCCAACAGCGCGTTTGCCACCAGGCCAAAGACGAGCGGCGTGATGGACAGCGGGATCAGGATGAAGGCGAGGGACAGGCGATTGAAGAGATCGTCCCGCCACAACAAAAGCGCGATGACGAGGCCCAGCACGAACTGGATCGACACGGCGCAGATGGTGAAGACGAACGTGTTGATGACGGATGCGGATGCGCTGGGGTCGGAGAAGAAGCGCAGATAGTTATCGAAACCGATGAACTCTGTGCGGCGCGGCCTGATCAGATTGTACTCGTAAAGGGAAAACCACAGGCCTTGTAGGATCGGCCAGATGGCAATGGCGATTACGTAGATCACCGCCGGCAGGCCGAGCGCCGCCATGAAGAGCCGCCGGCGCGCGGTGAACGACAGGCCCTGCGGCGCAGGTGCCGCCGCAGGGGTTGAGAGGGTTGCCTCGCTCAACGGATCTGCCCCGGCGAGGCATGAGACATCAGAAGAGCCGCTCCGCCTGCGACTGCGCAGCGTCAAGCGCAGCCTGCGGGTCCTCGTCGCCCACCAGAACAGCATTCACCGCGGTGCCCAAAATGTCCTGGATTTCCGGATACTGCGGGATGCGGGGGCGATAGTCGCCATTCCCGGAGAGGAAGCTTTCGTTAATGATGGGCATGTGCGGGAATTTCTCCACCACCTCTGCGTTGGAGGAGGTGGACTTGCGGATCACGCCGCCGCCGCCCATCAGCGACATTTCGATCTGAACGTCAGGGCTGGTGATCCACTTGATGAACTCCCACGCCGCTTCCTTCTGGGCGTCGGAAATGTCGTCGTTAATGGCAAGGCCCCAGCCGCCAAAGCCGTAGGTGGGGTCCATCCCCTCAGCCACCGGCGCGAGGGAAATGCCGGCTTTGCCCACCACACGGGACTGTTCGGGATTGTCGTAGCTGGATGCGCCCACGGACCAGGACTGCATGTTCGCCACCAGACCCTGGCGGAAGCTCTCCTCGCGCCCGCCCCAGTCGTAGCTCACAGCGCCCGGAGGGGCCGTCTCGTCGAAAAGCTCCTTGTAGACGCGCAGGCTCTCCACATTCTCCGGCGAGTTGAGGGCGGGCATCCCTTCAGCGTCCAGGATCGAGCCGCCGAGCTGGGAGTTGTACTGCATCCAATCCTGCGCCACCGCAGGGCCCTTCGCGCCGTTGGCGACGAAGCCGTACTGGTCAGCATCGGCGTCGGTCAGCGCCTTGGCGTTGGTGATCAGCTCGTCCATCGTGGATGGCGGCGTCAGCCCAGCAGCCTCGTAAAGATCCTTGCGGTAGGCGAGGACGTTGGCGTAGCCGGCGAAGGGATAGGCGATCTGGTTGCCGTTGTACTGGCCGAGGGCTTCCATGGCGATGGGGTAGATGTCGTCAAGCGACAGTTCGTCGGCATCCCGCTCAATCCATTCCGACAGTTCTACAGTGTGGCCCGCTTCCTCGAACTGGCCGGCCCAGACAATGTCCATGGTGACAATGTCATAGCCGCCGGTGTTGCCGATGAAGTCGGCAGTCACTTTGGTGAGAAGCTCGGGATAGGAGAGGATTTCAACGTTCACCTCCGCGCCGGTCTGCTCCTCGAACTGTTCGGAGACGCGGGCCATGACGGCGGCGAACGGGTCGTTCTGCGAAGCGATGTTGAGCGTCACCCCGTCGAGCGGCTTGTCCTGGGCAAGGGCCACTGCGGGAAGGCTCATCAAGACGATGGCGCTGGAAGCCAGTCGTTTCAGCATGGTTCTACCCCTCAAAATCGCACTGATTTTTGGTGCTGCCCGTTCGGACAGTCGTGCAGCCGATCATGCAGGCGCCATGCCATGGACGGTGTAGTCCGCCACCAAACCCATGCGGCGGGCAGCGGCGAGCTTGTGGAGCGGATCGCCGTAGACACTGTGTTGTTCACGGGCGGAAAACACCACCGAAATGTCGTGTTCATCGTAGGATTGGCAGGCGGCGGCGGTAATCTCCGGCCAGTCAGGCATGGGAAGTCTGCGCCACTCCTCCAACGTTTCCGCAGGCGGCACCGCCGGAAACTCCATCTTCGGCATCAACGCGGCGACCGCCTGCCAGAAGTGGCGGCGCAGAAGATCCGGCTGCGGCGTGTACGGCGCGACGATGCGCACCCAGTGTGCGCCCGTCAGCGCGTGGAGGGCGCAAAAATCCTGCGTCGCCGTGAAGAGGGCGAGAGAGGCGCTTGCAAGGCGAGCGTCAGCATCAGGACCAAGGGCGAGCCAGTCCACAACCGGTGCAAACGAGGGCTCTTGGCTGACTGCCAGCATGTTGTGCCAGAGCATTTCCTGGATAGGCTGGCTGCGCAGCGCCGGGAGCGCCGCGACCCGCTTTAGGACTTCAGCCGGGTCGTCGGTGACCGGCGCGGCACCCTTGGATGGCGCGAGCGGCAGATAGGTGGCGGCCCAATAAGCAAGGGCGTGCACGGTCTCTGTCCGATCCGCGCGCAGGACGGCGTAGGCGGCGCGCATCAGCCCATGGAGCGCACTTGCCGCCACACCGTCGGAGAACCGGGGCAGGTAGGCCGCCAGCGCGCCCTCTATTCCGAGGCGATCCACCTCCCCCTCAAAGAAGCGCGCATAGTCGCTCTCACGCTCTCGCTCGCCAAGAAACTCATCAAGATTTTCGTGCGTGATAAGGCCGACGTGTTCTGTCGGCGGCAGGAGGGCGTGGTCGGCATTGTAGCGGTCGAAAAAGTCCCTGAGGCGCGCCTTGCTGCCGCCCATGGCCGCGAGGGCGACCAAGACCATCGGCGCGTGGTTCGCGAATGTCCCAGTAAACTCGGACCGGTAGAGCGGCATCTCATCCATGATTGCCGTGAGGCGGCTTTCGGTGCTGTCCGCCAAAACCGATGTCAGCATAAGAAAGTCTCCCCACACCCGCAGGCAGATCATTGCGCAATCCGTCCAATGCGTGAAGGGCTGTGGCAGCCGACGCCACACGTCAGAAGGAGAGCGCGAAAGTGGATATGGGGATCGCGGGCAAGAAGGCTCTATTGACCGGCGCGAGCAAAGGCATGGGCCGGGCCTGCGCGGAGGCGCTTGCGCGGGAGGGCGTGCACCTCACCCTCGTCGCTCGCGGCAGAGAGCAGCTTGAGGAAACGGCGAGCGCAATTGCTAGCGAGACCGGCGTGACCGTCACTCCCGTGGCGGTGGACATCACCACGCCCGAAGGACGGCAGGCCGCGCTCAATGCATGTCCCGAGCCGGACATTTTGCTCAACAACGCAGCCGGCAAGAAGCCCGGCGATTTCCGCGATTGGGACCGGGCGGAGTGGATTTCCGCGCTCGACCTCATGATGCTGTCGCCCATTGAGATGATCCGCCTCACCTTCGACGGGATGGTGGCGCGCGGCTTCGGTCGGATCGTGAACATTGCAGCACGCGGGGTCAAAATTCCGCAAGCTGAGCTTGGCCTCTCAAACGGGGCGCGCACCGGGCTGGTGGGGTTTTGCGCGGGGATTGCCCGGCAGGGGATCGCGCGCGACGTCACCGTCAACACGATTTTGCCGGGGATTGTCGCGAGCGACGGGCAGCGCGCCCACGTGGAAGGGCTGCTGCGCCCGGGCGGGCCGAGTTTTGACGAAATCTGGCAGGCACGGGCCGAGAAAAGCCCCGCCAAGCGCTACGGCCGGCCGGAGGAAATCGGCGCGCTTTTCTGTTTTCTCGCGTCCAACCACGCGGGACTGATGACCGGTCAGTCCATCCTCATGGACGGTGGCGACTACCCCGGAACGCTCTGACGGGCGGCGCCCCACTCGACAAACCGCGCCCCGCTGCCAGGTTGAGCGTGAACACACAGCGCGCAACATTGCCGAAGATTTGACGGCCAAGGGGTGGGCCGGCCACACCCTGTGACGCAATAACGTTGCGTACCGCGCGCTCAGGATTGGGGAGCTACCGTTATGACCCACGTGAAGCCCACCGGCTCTTTCGTCGCCCTTATCACGCCGATGAACGAGGATGGTTCCGTCGATTACGAGGGGTTCCGCACGCTCATCAACTGGCATGCTGAGCACGGAACCAAGGCGCTCCTCATCATGGGCTCCACCGGCGAAGTCTCCATGCTGAGCCCGGAGGAGCGGCGGGAGATCGTCCGCCGCACCATGGCCATGAAGCGGCCGGAAATGACCATGTGGTACGGCTCCACAGGCAACAACACCGACACCACCATCGACTATGTCCGCTTCGCCAAAGAGGAGGGCGCGGACGGGGCGATCATCGCCGCACCGTCATACATTTGCGGCGATAACGACGCGATCACCGACTACGCCAAGGAGGTGCTGGACAGCGCCGACCTCGCCATGGGGTTTTACAACAACCCCCCGCGGGTGAAGACTGACCTCCACTGGACGAATCTGCTGGAGCTTGCCGAGCATCCCAACATGGTTGTGCTGAAGGAAAGCACCACGCGGGTGGGGCAGGTGGCGCAGGTGTGTGCCGCGAAGCCCGACCTTTCCATCATGTGTTGCTGCTCGCCGAACCTCGGCCTGGTCATTCCCACCATGGCGCTCGGCGGCCATGGCACGGCAAACATGACGGGCAACATTATCCCGCGGGAAATGGCAATCATCTCCAAGCCTTGGGAGACGGGCGAGGATGCCTTCAACTGCCGCAAAGCATGGCTCGACTATCTGCCTGTCCTGCATTTCGCTTATTCGGCCATCAACCCCGTGGCGGTGAAGACGCTGCTGCGTGCGGTGGGCCTGCCCGCAGGCCCGCTGCGCCGGCCGCTGAAGCCGCTTCCGGCAGACGCGCTGCAAAACGCGCTCACCATGGTTGAGGAGCTGGGCCTTGCCAAAACCTACGGGTTCCGCACCACAGGTGCTGCGACGCTGCTCGCCGCCGAGTAGCCAACCACACCTGCGCCGGATGGGGAGTGCCCGGCGCAGACATTGCATAAGAGATCTGGCGGCTCACAGCTTCATAAAATAAGCCGCACACATAAGAGGGATGAGAGGATGAAGGCCACCACACTAGCGCCTGCCGCGCTGGCCGCATTGCTGGCGTTTGCAGCGCCTGCCGCACTTGCAGACGAGATCACCATCGTGCTCGGCGCCGAGCCCACCACGCTCGACCCCCATGCGGCTGACGACGGCTCGGAAAAAAACGTCAACGATAACATCTTCGAGACGCTGATGGTGCGCAACGCGGAGGGCGAGCTGGGCCTTGGGCTAGCCGCTGAGATGCCCACGCAGGTGGACGAGACCACTTGGGAGTTCAAGCTGACGCCGGGCGTGACCTTCCACAACGGGGAGCCGCTCAACGCTGAGGCGGTAAAATTCTCCGTCGAGCGGATGATCGACCCGGACCTTAACTCAGAGCAGCTGTCTTACTTCTCCACCTTGTCGGGCGCGGAGGTGATTGACGACACCACCGTCCACATCAAGACCAGCGGTCCGGACCCGATCCTGCCGGCGCGCATGTATTACTTCATGATCGTGCCGCCTGAGGCGAGCCAGGCTGAGGACTTTGCCGAGAACCCCGTCGGCAGCGGCCCCTACAAGTTCGTGAGCTGGGACCGCGGCAACGAAATCGTGCTGGAGGCCGACCCCAACTGGCGCGGTGAGCCGCTGGACGTCACCGGCGTCACCTACCGCTTCGTGGAAGAGAGCGGCACGCGCCTCGCCTCGCTGATTGCCGGCGAAGTGGACCTCATCACCAACCTTCTTCCAGAGTTTGCCGAGCAGGTGCCCCAGGCAGTCTCCATGCGCGGTTTGGAGCATCCCACCGTCATCCTGGACGTGGATGACGGCATCACGTCTGACGTGAGGGTGCGGCAGGCGCTCAACTACGCCGTCGATAAGGAAGCGCTCGCCACCGCGCTATTTGAAGGGCAGGCGCAGGTGGAAGCGGGCCAGCTTCTGGGCCCCACCTATTTCGGCTTCAACGAGGGTGTGTCGGCCTACCCGTACGATCCCGCGCGCGCGGAGGCCCTGCTCGAGGAAGCGGGCGTTGCCGGCGAGACCATCACGCTGGTGGGCACCTCAGGCCGCTGGCTGAAGGACCGGGAGCTTGCCGAGGTGGTCGCCGGATACTGGTCCGCCGTCGGCCTTAACGTGGACGTGGAGATTTACGAGTTCGACGAATACCTTCAGCGCCTGTTCGACAAGGAGAACCGCGCTGACGCCATTTTCGTCGTCTCCGGCAACGAGCTACTGGACGCCGACCGCAGCTTCTCCGCCTACTACGCCCCGTCCGGTTTCGGCTCCTCCAACTCTCTGGAGGATCTGGAAAATTGGATCACCGCGGCGCGCACAGAGACGGACCCTGAAGCCCGTCAGGCGCTTTACGAACAGGCGGTGCAGTTGGGGCACGACCAGGCGATCCTCACGTTCCTCCTCAACATCAACAACATCTGGGGGATGAGCGAGCGCCTCTCCTGGCAGCCGCGGGTCGACGGCAAGATGTTTGTGTCCACCATGACCGTCGAGTAGGGCGCGGACGCCCACCATGTCGCGGTTCGTGGTCGCCAAGCTCTGGCAGGGGCTGATTGTCGTCCTCAGCGTCGTCGTGGTGGTGTTCGTGCTGACGCGGCTCGTCGGCGATCCCGTCCGCGTCATGCTCCCTCTGGAAGCAACGGCCGAGCAGCGCGCCCTCTTTGAAGCGCAGCTCGGCCTCGACCAGCCGATCCTCGTTCAGTTCGTCGACTATGTGCGCTCTGTCGCGATGCTCGACTTTGGCGAATCGCTCTGGCAGCGCCGGCCGGTGATGGACATCATCATGGAGCGTGCGCCGGCAACGCTCCTCCTCACCTTCACCGCCATTGGCCTTGCACTCCTCCTTGCGGTCCCGCTTGGCGTGGTGGCGGCGCTCAAACCTGAAGGGGTCGTTGACCGTCTGGTGGTCTTCATCAGTCTTGTGGGGCTCTCCATCCCACAATTCTGGCTCGGCCTTTTGCTGATCGTGCTGTTCTCTTTAATGCTCGGCTGGCTCCCCACGTCGGGTTCCGGCGGGATCCAGTATTTGATCTTGCCGGCCATCACCCTCGCCATCCCGGCCATGACAAGGCTGATCATGGTGGTCCGCTCCACCATGATCGATCAGCTGAACGCCCAGTATGTGCGTGTCTTGCGCGCCAAGGGGCTTCGGCCGTCTAGGGTCATCGCGGTACACGCCGTGCGCAATTCGGCCGTCCCGATCCTGACGCTTGCCGGATGGGAACTGATCCGCGCCCTGTCCGGCTATACGGTGGTGGTGGAATCGGTGTTTGCGTGGCCCGGGCTGGGGCTCACCGCCATCCAGGCCATCGAACGGCAGGACCTTATCCTCCTCCAAGCCATCGTGTTTCTGACAGCCATCATGGTGGTGGTGCTCAACCTGATCCTCGACATCGTCTACAAGTGGCTCGACCCGCGCATTGAGCTGGGCGCGCAATGACGCTTGCCGACCCTAACGCTTCGACCGACACAAACGCTCCCGCCGGTACGAGCGCCCCACCGATCGCCGCCCCCTCAGACGAAATGCGCGGCGGACTGTGGGCCGAACTCCGCAGCGATTTTCCGGGCCTGCTGGGCGTGTCATTCTTGGTGCTGTTGTTGTTCGTGGCGGTGTTCGCGCCGCTCATCGCGCCCCACGATCCGGCGGCGCAGAACATCATCATGCGCCTTAAACCGCCGGTGTGGGTGGATGGCGGCACGTGGAACCACATTCTGGGGACCGATCATCTCGGCCGCGATGTTCTCTCCCGCCTCCTCTACGGTTCGCGCTTTTCGCTCATCGTAGGCTTTGCAGTGGTCGCCCTCGCCGGGTCATTCGGCGTGCTCATGGGGCTCATTGCCGGCTACTGCGGCGGGCGGGTGGACAATTGGATTACCGCCATCGTCGACACTCAGGTGGCCTTTCCGGGCCTCCTCCTAGCGCTTCTTATTCTGGCGGTGATCGGGCCGAGCCTTGCCACGGTCATCATCGTGCTCGCCCTTAACGGGTGGATGGTCTACGCCCGCGTCACCCGCGGCGTGGTGCTTACGCTGCGCAAAACCGCGTTCGTGGAGGCGGCCGGGCTCATCGGCTGTTCGGTCTGGCGGGTGCTTGGCCGGCATTTGCTGCCCAACCTTTCCGCTCCGCTCCTCACCCTCGGTACCCTGGAGTTTGCCCGCATCGTGCTGGCGGAGGCCGCGCTTTCGTTTCTGGGGCTCGGCATCCAGCCGCCCGCCACGTCCTGGGGCCTCGATGTGGCGCAAGGCAAAGACTACATGTTCCGCGCCTGGTGGCTGGTGACCTTCCCCGGTCTTGCCATCGCGCTCACAGTGCTTGCCATCAACCTCATCGCCTCTTGGCTGCGTGTCACCACCGATCCAGTGGAGCGCGCCAAGCGATTTGCCCGCACCAGCGCGCGAGGCGCCGCGTGAGCCCACCGCTTCTGGAGGTGGAGGACCTGCGCGTGGAGTTCGTCACGCGCAAGGGGATTGTGCCAGCCGTGCGCGGCGTCTCCTTCAGCATTGAGCGCGGCTCGGCGCTGGGTCTTGTGGGGGAATCGGGCTGCGGCAAGTCAGTCACATCCCTGGCGCTGATGGGGCTCGTGGAGCTTCCCGGCCGCGTCGCCGGCGGGTCCGTCCGCTGGAAGGGGCAGGACCTCTTGGACC
>JBCDFB010000011.1:0-19663 GCA_039178655.1 Pseudomonadota bacterium
CCCTGCGCTTGGCGCTTACGGGCGTTGTAGACAAGAAACTTCGTCACCTCGCCCAGCGCGCGGCCTTCTTTGCGATTGTAGACGATGAGGCCCGCGCCGCCTGCCTGAGCTTCCTTGATGCATTCCTCGATCCCGTGGGTGAGGTACGGGCGGCACGTGCAGATGTCGGACCCGAAGACGTCCGATCCGTTGCACTCATCGTGCACCCTGCAGGTCAGCCGATGGTGGGGGTCGGCAATTCTGTGCACGTCGCCGAACGCGTAGACGGTGATGGACCCGATGGGCGGCAGAAAGACCGAAAGGTCGGGCCGGGTGACAAGCTCGGGAAACATTCCGCCGGTCTGTTCAAACAAAACGCGGCGCAGGCGTGTTTCCTCAACGCCGAAGCGCTCGGCCAGGCCCGGCAAATACCAGACCGGTTCCACCGCCATCTTGGTGACGGCGACCTCGCCGGAAGGCTGGACAATGGCCCCGTCCACCGTCAGCCGACCTTGCTGAACAGCTTCTTTCAGCTCATGCAGGACGAGCCTTGCCTGGGTCACTGCAATGGTGGGTCTGATGTCGACCCCTTCGGCGATTTCCTTGGCGAAGACCTCTGCGCTCATATGGCCGAACGGGTCCAGCGATACGATAGCGCTGGGATCGCTCCAGGACGGGAAGGGTCCTATGTCGTGTGTCGGCGCAGTGTTGGTGAGATCGGGACGCTGGATGGGGCTCAGTGCGCCCGAGGTGACGGCAAGGGCGCGATAAAGACTATAGGAGCCGCCGTGGGTGCCGATGGCATTGCGGTCAGCACCGTCCGTCACGGTACCCACAACCGGCCCGCGGACGCGCGGGTCTGCAGCTCCCCAAACGATCGGAAAACGCAGCTTCTTGCCGCTCCCCGGGTGCGTGGTGAGCCTAATATGTGTGCGCCGGTTAACGGTTTCGCCCATAGCGCCGCTCCGAAAGGCATTGGCTCCACCAGACGTTTGGTAGAGCGCAAACTCAAAACCCGCCGGGCGGTGTGCCGCGGCGGGACCCCGCGCCATGCCACAACTCCGGCTGCGATGAAAGCGCTCCAACGCATGTGCCAGGCAGCCGGCGGCAAGCCCGGAAGCGTTCTGAGGGTTTTCGCGCTTCCCATCGGGGCATGGGTCGGTAAAGTCGCGCCATGACAAGCCACCCTCGCCGCCGCACCACCGACATCGCGCCCATCCCGTTCCCCGTGCTCATCGCCGACATTGGCGGCACCAATGTGCGCTTTGCGGTGCTTGAAGACGCGCACTCTGCGCTGCGGGAATTTCCCACAGTCCACACCGCGCAGTTCCCAGATTTTGCGACGGCTGCTTCGACGGCCGTGCTCGACACGACGGCCATCATGCCGCGGTCATTGCTGATTGCCGTTGCAGGCCCCGTGGGTGAGGGGCTGACGAAGATGACCAATGCGGATTGGGTCATCGACGCCAATCAACTCATCGGCGCGCTGAACTTGGAGACGCTGGTCATTTTCAATGATTTTGAAGCGCTCTCCCTCTCACTGCCGGCGCTTCGCGAGGATCAGGTCATGAAGATCGGCGGTGGCGAGCCGATCAGCCGGCAGCCCCGCATCGTGCTAGGTCCGGGCACAGGGCTTGGGGTCGCATCGCTAATTTATGGCGACCGTTCCTACACGCCGCTCGCTGGGGAAGGCGGCCACATGGATGTGGGGCCCATCACTGCGCGCGAGTTTGAGATGTGGCCGCACGTTGAACACTTGCATGGGCGCGTGACCGGCGAGGCGCTGTTGTCCGGCAATGGGCTGACGCGCCTTTACCGGGCGGTCGCCGCGCTGGAACAGGCCGATGGCTCGGTCTGCAAGGTTGGGGCGGATGTGACGCGGCGTGCGGGCGAGGGGGATCCGTGCGCCATTGAAGCCATCGACCACTTTCTGACGTTTCTGGGCCGCTATGCGGGGGACCTTGCGCTCGTCTTTTTGGCAAAGGGCGGTGTTTATGTGGCCGGCGGCATTGTTCCCCGGCTGGTGGAGCGTGTCTCTCGCAGCCCTTTCAGGACGGCATTTGAGGACAAGGAACCCCACGCGCACCTGATGCGGCAGATGCCCACCTTCCTCATCACGGAGCCGCGCCCGGCCATTGCCGGGCTTGCCGCATTTGCAACAATGCCGGAGCGTTTTTCCATCGATCTGGACGGACGCCGTTTCGGCGCGTGACGCGCCGTGACAGGCACGGTGCGCAGATACCAGGGCATACGCTGCGCGGTCTTGCGCCGGTCGCCCCGATCGCCTATGTCGGCCCCACGCGGAGCGCGGGTGTAGCTCAGGGGTAGAGCACAACCTTGCCAAGGTTGGGGTCGTGGGTTCGAATCCCATCGCCCGCTCCAAGCCTTTCGACCCAATGGATGCGCTAAGTCGTTGAAATCGTTGGGCCCTTGAAGGTCTTCACGCGAATTCCCACTGCTCCTAGTTTTCGGGGTGTCCCGTTTGTGTGGGCAAATTGTGCCCCATTTTGTGGGAGCAAACGGGTGCACGCTGGTGTGACCCGAGGACTGCGCTCTCCTGCGAGCGAGCTCGCCGAACTGACCGACCTCGCCGAACTTCTGGCCCGCATCCGCATCGTCGACGCCAAGAACGCTGGCAAACCGTCCGTCGAGCGCGCCGAAGCTCAGGCGCTGCTTGGGGGCGTCGTGCCACCGTGATCTTGGCCCCGACAAAGTGGACTGGGGTATGCCGCCATTCGCTCTGCCTCGGCTGGTGACCGATAGCCGAGGGCAGAGTGCAGGCGACGCGAATTGCGAAGCCTTCGATGGTGCCGAACAGGTCACGTCGAGCAGCATCGCGTGTTAGATAGATCTCGTGATGGACGCGCTCGACCTTGAGGGTGTCGAAGAGGCTCTTCATCGGCGCGTTGCCCTGGCAGTTGTCCTTGCGGCTCATTGACGGGGTTATCCTCGCTGCGGCACGGGCTTGGCGGTATGCCTCGGCAGCGTACTGGGTGCCGCGATAGCGGTGATGGATGAGGCCGCGCGGGGGCTTCTGTCGCAGGGTCGCCATTCGGTGCGCGTTAATGGCGATGTCGGCGTGCAATGTCTGGCGCATGGCCCATCGGGCAACCTTGCGGGTCGCCGTGTCGATCATGGCGGCGAGGAAGAGCCAGCCTTCGCCGGTCGGAGAATAGGTAAGATCCGCGACCCAGAGCTTTATTGGCCGAACCGGCCACTTGCACCGATTCTCATCGACGAACCCAAACGTGACCGGGAGGCCGCTCCAAAGATGAGCGCGGTTTTACTGTCGGATCCAGCGCCGGATCACCGTCTCGTGCAGCCCGAGTTCTTCGGCAACGCGGATAATCGGCAAGCCGCTCGCGACTACACGCTCGACCGCCTCCGGCTTAAACGCTTCCGGGACAATGCGCCGTCGTCTCTCGCTCATAGGACACTCCGTTCCTGGCTCGAAAGCCTATCACTGGTGTCCACTCAAACGGGGCAAGATCACATGCGATGTTTCGACCGTCTCCACTGTTCGGTTCGATCCTAGCCCTGAAACGAGAGGGGATACGGGCGAGGGTTTCCATAGACCTGTTGAAGGGGCTCTATCTGCGCTCTAGCGAATAGGCACGTGAAGGTCGGCTTTATAGAGAACCTGGGGCCGGAGCGTAGGCTGAAGAAGGCCCGGTTTCGGTCAAGAGCTTCGATCTGCTGGGCTCTAGCAACCTTTTCAATCTGCACCTCCGTCGCCGGGCAGCCCCGATGCCGGGCATCCCGCATGAGTACGTCCCTGAAGGCGATATCTTCGCCAGCTTCGCGAAACAGCGCCGCGCAGACGATGTATATCATGGACGCCAGCACAGCCGGACAATGCAAAGCAAGACGTTAGATCTTTCGTCAATCACCAAAGCGCAAATCAGTGCAGTACTTCGGAACGCCGATGCGCGCGGTAGGCACTTGGTGTGGTCCCGGTCTGCGCCTTGAAGGCCGCGTTGAAGGTCGAGCGGCTGTTGAAGCCGACGCCGAGCGAGATGGCGAGCACGGTCTCCTTGGTGTCGAGAAGCAGCTCGCAGGCTTCTGTGATGCGCCACGAGTTGACGTATTCGCTGTAGCCGCAGCGCAAACGCGTTGCGAGAAGGTGCGTCAGCTTGTGAGGCGGGCATCCGATCCGCTCTGCAAGGCGCGCAAGCGAGAGATCCGGATCGCGATAAGCGCGCTCGGCACGCATCAGACCTTCGAGCTTTCGCTTCAGGCGCGCAGCCTCCGCATCGGTGAGGACTGACCGAGCGTATGAGGCGCTCGCCTTCGGCGCGTCTGATCGGTGATGCAGCGCTAGGAGCCCGACCCCCAGGGCGCACAGCAGCTCGGTGCACGCCGCGAAACCGTGATAAACGCCAAACCCAAACAGCGACGTCGCCGGGAGGTCGGCAACCAGCCCGACGAGCCACCCGAGCGTCACGATCGCGACGATCCTGCGTGCCAGCATAACATCGCGCCCGGCGGCGCCTTTCGCAGCGGCCGAGCGCAGCGTTCGCCGTCCGGCGCAGAAGAGCGTAATTGCGTTGATCAGTAAGTAGGCCGGGAAGACGAGCGCTGCGAGAACGGTGAGCGCTATGGCAAGCGGCGGCGAGGATAACGCCGGCCCCCATTGGATCGCGACCGCTAGAGGGAGACCGAACGCAACGCCAACCGCAAACCAAGTACCGGGACATTGCCATCGACAAGGCCCTTCGTGGGGCTTCGGTAGAACGGCAAAGACATAGGCGAGCGTCAAGGGGCCGTACAGGAACGCAAGCAGAAGACTGATGGCAACGAGCGAAGCGGCGAGGTGGTTGTCGCCCGTTTCCGGCGCAAGCTGGAGCGCGACGGAGAGGGCATGGATCGCGAAGAGGCATGCAAGGGTGCGTTCCGCACGCGTGGATGCGCGGCCGACGAGCAAAAGGCCCGCGAACGCCGTACTCTGCAGAACCGTTGGCGCAATGAGAAACGCTGTCACCGGAACACCCCACGCGTCCACTTTGCCCAATCCCGGCAGGTTCTCGCCCGTCGAACAACCGTGCGCAACCTCGCCGGCAGGCGTCTGACGTTCAAGAAGCCGTTCGATCCGTGCGGATTGGACGACAGAGCGCCCGCCCTGTGCGCGTGAGGGATCGCACGAATGCTGGTGAGGGGTGCGATGCCTTCCGACGGGACCTTCCGTGGCGCGTTTGCGGCCGCAATCGCGTTATGGGTTTGCGGCTGCGGTTCGCTGCCGCCGCTGGTGGTGACGCCAGTTGAGCGGCCGACGGTCTGGACGCCTTGTGCATGGGACGAGGCACGCGGCGACCGTGACGCTGAGTGCGCTTCCATCGCTGTTCCCCTGCATTACGCGGCGGACGACAGCCGTCGCCACCATCTATTCGTGAAGCGCCGGCCTGCTCAGGGGCCAACGACGGCGCAGGTTTGGCTCGTGACCGGCGGGCCCGGCGACGCGGCCACGCGCGCGATGGAGAACCTTTCCGGCGGCATCCACCGCGAGCGGCCGGCCGTTGCGCACTACGCCTTCGATCACCGCGGCACGGGCCGGTCCGAGAGACTCCAATGCCCGGGTCTTGAGGGGAGTGCGACGAGCATTCTCACACCGCCGGCAGCTGTCGAGGCGTGCGGTGCGGACCTCGCCCAGCGTGTTGGCGATCGGCTCGACCACGTCACTGTAACAGCCTCCGCCCACGACCTGGCGCTCCTTGTCTCTGCGCATCGCGAGCCCGACGTGCCGGTGTTCGTCTATGGCGCGTCCTACGGAACAATCCTTCTCCAGCGGTACATGGAGCTTTATCCGGATCAGGCCGACGGTGTGATCCTCGAAGCGATCGGCGTGGGTCGGTTCCTTGACGGCTATGACGAAGGAATGGAGAGGGTCGGCCGTAGGCTCATGGGCCTCTGCGCTGCCGACCCCGCGTGCGCGGGCCGCGTCGACGACGACCCGTGGGCGGTCGCGCAGAGGGCCGTCGCAAGCCTCGACAAGGGCGCGTGCGAAGCACTCGGCGCAACGTCGGCGCAGGCACGCGTCCTTCTGGGTGCGATGCTCTTCTACGCGCCGCTGCGTAATCTCATCCCCGCGACAGTCTTGCGTCTTGATCGCTGCCGCCGGCGCGACGCGCGGGCGTTGGCGCATCTGGTGCGCCGATTGGAATCCCTGGTCGCCGACCCGTTCTCGTCGGACGTTGCCGGGGCGCACGTCTTCCTTTCTGAAACACAGCCGCCTGAGAGGCGCGCGGCTCCCCTCATGGCGGCCTTCTCGCGCGCGACGATCTCAACGGGGCTCGAAGCGCAGATGGCGCGGGTTCGGTCGTGGCCGCGGTCGCCGGGCCGCGGCATCCCGCAGCGACCGCCGCGTTATGACGGCCCGATCTTGATGCTTCAGGGCGGCCTCGACGGGCCAACGCCAATTGAGCGCGCGCGCGTCTTGCGCGATGCCTACCGCGGAAGGGGGCAAACCTTCGTCGAGTTCCCGCTCGGCGCGCATGGAATGACCGGCATGACGCCCACAAGCGCGGGGCGCGATTGTGCGCGCGACATTCGCATCCAGTTCATTGACGACCCCACGCGCCGACCAGACCTCGACTGCGTCAGCCGCATTCTTCCCATCGCGTGGGATGGCACTCCGGAGCTCAATCGCTACTTTTTCGGTGTCGCGGATGCGTGGGGCAAATGATGACGGCGTTGCGGTCCGGATGGACATGGGCGCCGATCTGTCAGACGTCCTTCAGACGGCAGCGCGTCTTGTTGTTGGCGTCGCTTGCACGTTCAGCGGCGTTTTCCTGTCAATGACGATATTGAGTCCCACCGAGGCTGTCACCCTGGTCATCGCGCTCGCCGGACCGCCGCTGGTCGCACTTATCGGAAGACGGAGCGAGGGCGTGCGGCCCTTCATGCTCTGCCAGATCCTGCTCGTGGCCCTGGCGACGATCGCCTTGTGGTGCGCTCTTGGGCCGCTTTCCCTCTCCGCCGCGGCGCTCGGCCTGCGTGTACCAGACCTCGCCACCGTCGCGTTCGCCGCCGCCATGACGGGCTTCTTCGTAGTCGTCCTTGGGCCGATCCTCATGCGCTTGCCAGCCGTTCTCGGTCTTCGAGGCTTCGATGACGGTCTTAGAACGTTGGCGCGGCTCCCGGTCTGGTCGCTCTGCGTTGCGGTGGCCGTCGGTGGGATCGCAGAAGAGGTCCTTTACCGCGGGGTGGCACTGGCGATTCTGACCGATGCCGGCCTTGGATCGCTCGCTGCCGCCGCTCGCGTCGTCTCAGCCTTCGCGGTCGCGCACGTGCCGCTGGGGGGCATCGGGCCTGCGCTCACCACGGCCGTGTCCGGCGCGGCTCTTACTGGTTTTTACCTCTGGCATGGCGATCTTGTCGCCAACATGCTCGCGCATGTCGCCACCGACTTCGTCGGTATCGTTCTTGGTCCGCTGATGACAAGGCGGCTCGGGCGGTGATGTCGCCAGGGCCTCAACCGGTTGGGCCCGGCCGTGTGGTCATGCTCGTCGCGATTGTCGCCGGTTCACTCCACTCCGCGCCGAAACGCAGCGTCGACGTCGACGACATCGTGCTTTAAGTGCCGGACTACCTCAGAGAGTACCGACGAAGGCGTCGAAGGTCCCAAGACCGCTCCTGCGCTCTACGGGATGAGTTCGGACGCCATCTTCAGCGCGACGATGGCGGCGACGATGGCGCCCGCCTGCGCAGCGCCACGCAGTGCCTGGTCTTCGATGAAAGCGCGGGCGGCAATGACCAGGACCACGGCGGCGGCGATGACGGCGGGATAGGGCCACCACGCCCGTCCCTCAGTGCCAAGGTCGATCGCAGTCAGACATGCGGCGGTCGTCCCTGCGTAGATCGCGACGCGCTTCACACGCGCCCGCGGCTCGCTGTCCGGTGCCTTTCTCTCGGTTTGCGGGCGGGCTTCGACGGCTTCAAGCCTCGCCCGCGGTGGGCCGGCCGCGCGCGGCGCCATGCGGTCCCCGGGGCTAACCCGATAGACCGCCACGGGTTCGGGCAGGTTGTGGGCTTGCTTCATGCCCATGAAATCATAGGTCACGTGAAGCTTTCTGTGGATCTGGTCGTAGACCGGCTGGGAGATGAAGACATCGCCGGCGTCTGCCATCTGCTCCAGACGAGCGGCAAGGTTGACACCTTCGCCGAAGAGATCGACGCCGTCGGTCATCACATCGCCAAGGTGAACGCCCACCCGAAGGCGCATGGCGCGCTCGGGCGGAAGGTCCGCGTTGATCGCCCCCAGTTCGCTCTGGATCTCGATGGCGCAGCGCACCGCCTCCACCACGGACGGGAATTCGGCGATGACCCCGTCGCCCGCCGTGTTGGCAATGCGTCCGAAGTGGCGCGTGACAAGGGCGGCGAGGCGTTCACGGGTGGCCATCAGGCGGTCCATAGTGTCCGCCTCGTCAAGCGCCATCAGCCGGCAGTAGCCCTCCACGTCGGCCGCGAGGATGGTCGTGAGTTTACGCGATACCGCCTCGTTCATGACGCACTCCTCGCCGCAACTGTCCGCGGGGCACCGCGGCGCCCCGGGATCCTCTTCCCAAAGAGCGGCCGCAGAACGGCGATGCGGCGGATGAAAAGCTCGTGAAGGAGCGCGCACCCAACGAATGTGACGAAAAGGACGGCCAGCACCTCCGTCGCGACTGGAAGACCCAGGGCGGTGAGGGATACGCCAGCCGCGACGAGGATCGTCTGATGGAGAATGTACCACGGAAAAACAGCCTCCGTGGCGTAGGTGAGCACGCGGCTCGGCCGGTTGAGATAGCGCTGCGCAAGGGCGAACAGGGCGAGGATGGTGGCCCATGCGGCGACGATGCGCAGTGTCGGGACGATGATGCTGAGGGCCGGCGAAGTGACGACTGCGCCGCGCAGGTCCTCCCAATTCAGCCAAAGGGCCGCGAAGAGGATCGCCAACGCGGCGGCCAAGCAGCCGATCGGCGCGAGGCCCCTGTCGATCGCGGCCCAGAACGCGCGATCCTTTGCCAGCGCAAAGCCGAAGACGAACACAGTAAGGCAGCTGGCATGGGTCGCCCAGTCGGCCACCAGGTTGTGCGTCGCTGGGAAGAGATCCGCAATCGTCAGCTCGATGATGATGTGCGGGGCCGCAAGAAGCGCGAGCGCCACAACGACACCTTTCGGCCCGCGGAACGCCGAAGCGGTGAACGCTGCGCCCCGACCCGCCATGAACCGCGAAAGTGGCCGCGCCGCCGGAATGAAAAGCAACGTGTAGACGAGGATGTAGACCACGTACCAAAGGTGGTTCCACGTGGGCGTGATGATGGAAAAGTCCGACGTCGGGTCGAGATAGTGCGGGAAGAAGGCGGCAAAGCTGCCGTTGAACTCGCCCTTGGCAACGAGCTCGAAGTACGCCTGGGGCGCCACCACCACAGCCATGCCGAAAACGATGGGAAGGCCGAGCCGCGTGATGCGGCGCCGTGCGAGGCGCAGGGGCGAGCCCGCATCGGCGACGAACCGCAGCGCGAGGCCGGAGATGAAGAAGAGAATCGGCAGGCGCCACGGGTTCACGAGGCGCATCAGCCATTCGGCGTCCGTCCCGACATGCACGCTCTTCACATGCCAGTCCCAGGTCACATAGAACATGCCGACGTGGTAAAAGATGAGGACTGCAAAGGCGAAAACGCGCAGCCAATCAAGGTCGTAGCGGCGCGCGTCGGGTTCGGTGGCGATGGCATCTTTCATAGCGAGCGTCTCCTCAGGGGCGCCCATGACGTTGCCGCAGCCCGACTTCCAAATCCCGCCGCGGGGGACAGGTGACGGATGGACGGGACGACTGGCAGCCGCCGCGAGCGACCGGCAAGCCATGTGGGTCAAAAGGCCTCAAAAACCGTCGACCGGCTCGGTGGCAATGAACGCCGCGCGAGAGCAACTGATGACGCCGCTGACCGCCACTCTTATGCGATCGTGGCAGCCCTTGTGTGCCTATCGCTCCTGGTGGAGGCAACCTCCCTCATTCTCGACGGCGACCGCGATCTCTCGCCATTCGGCTGGTGGACGCCGTTCATCTTGGAGGGCTCCTCCCACGCAATGCTTGTCGTCCTTTTCCCGCTCGTGCCGGCGATACTCGACAGGGCACCCCTCACGGCACACACCTGGCAATGGGCGCTTCCTTTGCACGTGGCGGGATTTCTCGCGTTCTCGCTCGCGCACGTGGCAGCCTTCGTCGCGATCCGCACACTCGCTTTTTCAGCGCTGGGCGAAAGCTACGTGTTTGGGATCAGCAATCCGCTGGTGTGGCTCTACGAGCTGCGAAAAGACGCGTTCACCTATGCGCTTTTCGTCGTGCTTGTCGCGCTCAACCGCGCCGCGCACTACAGGCGGCTCGAGCGCGCCGTTGCCACCGATGATGCTAGGGACGGCGGGCGCATCACGCTGAAGTGCGGTGGGCGTACGCTTCATCTGCGCTCAGCCGAGGTTGATGCGGTGAGCGCGGCCGGGAACTATGTCGAAGTCGCGTGCGGCCCCAGGCGTTATCTTGCTCGCACGACTCTTTCGGCACTTGAGGCGCTGCTGCGGGCAGCCGGCTCGCACCACGTACGGGTCCACCGCAGCCATATCGTCAACGTTGATGCCATTAGGGAAGTGTTGCCGGCCGGGACCGGCGAGGCCACCGTCCGGCTTTCCAGCGGTTTCGAAGTGCCGGTGTCGCGCCGTTACAGGGACACCCTCGCAGAGGCTCTGCGCAGGTCAGCCGCTAAGGGACATGATGTATGAGTCGGATAAGCAACGCATCTCGTCGAGAGCCAGCGGCTAAGCGAAATACTCAATAGTGTCTGGTAACGAAACTGCACTCGACGTGGAACTTCCAAAAGTTCACGTTCCTCAGGAAATCTGATCCTTCCGCCTTCGAAAGGCGCATCTGTCAAAGCGCCTTAAGACAGCGGTCCGGTACCCAACCCTCGCCGGTGGCGCACCTGCACCAGGACCACCCATGCGTGCCCGCGCTGATGGTCACCTCGTCGCCCGGGCTTACGGCCAACTCGACCGCAGAGTAGTCCTGTGCTGCCACAGTGCCCGACGGTGTCGACACAGGAAGGGTATCGGGCACCCAACCCTCCCGGCCATCCGGTGCTGCAGCCCACAGCCATCGGTGGCCGTCCCAAACATCCACTTCGCCGTTGAGCTTAAGCTCCGTTCCGGCGCGAACAACGATTGGGTCGACATACTGCGGAACGTGGGGTCTCGTCACGATGCGTTGAGACATAACCTCCCCCGACTGCTCAAAGTGTCAGCTTTGCGGTCACCTGAGGTGATCCCCAGATGTCAATCGAGCCGGCTTTCTTGTGCGAGGCGCGAACGCAAAACAGCGCGTTGCCCCAAGAACTCTCCGCGTGCTCGCGTCCGGGACGAGAGGCAAGACATCATGTTCGCCGAAGCCACAATCTCAGAGCTTTGTGCAAGCGCCTCGTCGAAGCTCGGCGCCGCTAACGCGATACTGGGCTGGTATCGGGATCGGGTAAAGGGGTTGGACGGTGGTGACGCTGGTTTTCACGCGTTCGTTTCGGTCTTTGAAGGGCCGTACGACGCGCCCGCACCGCATCGGGTGGAGGAGCAACCGCTTTTTGGTGTGCCCGTTGCGATAAAGGACAACATGGAAGTTGCCGGTCTTCCAATGACTTGCGGGTCAGTCGCGCTGCAAGACTATGTCCCCGAAGCGGATTGTGTCGTGGTCCAGCGGCTGAAGGCGGCCGGTGCCGTCGTGATCGGAAAAACCGCGATGAGCGAGTTCGCATGGGGTGTCACCGACACAGTGGGCTCGGCGTTCGGCATGACGCGCAACCCTTACGATCGGCGCTACGCATGCGGGGGGAGCAGTGGCGGGAGCGCTGTTGCCGTGTCGGCCAACCTGGCGGCGGTCGGGATCGGCACCGACACCGGGTGCAGCGTGCGCGCGCCAGCCGCGATGACAGGGCTTGTCGGCTTGCGGCCCACGTTCGGCCTCGTCGATGTTCAGGGCATCATGCCCATGAGCCGCTTCATGGACACCATCGGACCACTCGCCAGAACGGCGCTTGACGCCGCCAAAGTTCTGAAGGTGATCGCAAACACACGAGTCGAGGAGGCAGATGGCAGAACGGTCGACTGGCAGTTCTGCGTCGATGCGGTGCGCCGTGCACCATCGCACGGGTACAGGTTGGCAAATCTTGCAGCCCTGTCGAACGCAAACGGCTCAGACCCTGAGGTGTTGCAGATATATGAGACGTTCCTCGATCAGGTGGAGGCGCACGACCTTGCAGACGTAGCCCCGCTCACGCCGACCGCATGGCCAACGCTTGATCTTCGACCGTGGTACCGTCTCTATCGGCACGACGTGGACAGCTACCTTGCGCGCGCCCGTCCTGGTCATCCCTGCAACACGCTCGGCGAGATCGTTGTGAGTGGCCTGGTTCATCCCTTGCAAGCCGATGCGCTGAAGGGTTGGGCGTCTATCGACGATACGCCGTCCGACGATCCGTTCGCGACACACCGGACATCAATGCGCGTATCCCTTCGCAACGCTCTCAAGAAAGACTTCGATCACCACCGCCTCGACGCTATGGTGTTTCCCACCTTCCGCTACGCCGCGCCACTCAGCGGCGACCGCCGCTCGCCGACCGGCAACAACAACAGCGTCGCTTCGATTGCCGGTTTTCCAGCAATCTCCATTCCCATAGGCATCACGAGCGCCGGCCTCCCGGTCAGCGCCCAGTTGATGGGCCTACCATGGTCGGAACAGCGACTTCTGCAAATCGCACACGCCGTCGAGGTTGCGATCCCTCACCGACGCTCCCCGACACTTTCAGGTCCGTTAGGGTCAGTCTAGGGGTTTGGCGCCGCTCATCGGCCCGCCTCGGCACCAGCTGAGACAAGCGGTAAGCCCACGAAAACGTATTCTAAGGCCGAGTAAATTAATGCAATCTAAGTATTATTCGTTCTATACGAGCCCTTTGACGCTCGATAAGCTTATTCATCGAAGGTCTCTGTGTCATTCCGAAGAGTACGACGCCATCCATGCATCGGGGAGCCTTTTCGTCAAACCTAAATCCTCAAGGCTGGCTAGACCAAAGAGTTTCGAAAGCCACTTTCCGCAGTCGTTGTCTGCCACTGGGCTTTGTTCAAGCACAAGTAAGGGTCGGCAATCGGTCACAACAGAGCGTGGAGCGAGGATGGGCTCCACATCCTCGGCCCGCGACCTGAATGTCCGCTTCATGGAATTGGGAAGCGGTCCATCTCATCGTCTTTATCGCCTTCTTCGCCTTCGGCGGCGGCGCGCTGATCAGCTGAGGAGGCGCGCGTCATGGTCCAGGGTTTCGAAATGCCGCTTCATCGCGGGCTGACCGAGCCGGCGACTCCATACCAGAAGGCCGCGCAGGTCTGGGATGAGCGGATGGGCGCCGCGCGCGTCCAGGCCAGGGATTGGCGCGCCGTGGCCTACGGTTGCCTCACCTTGTCCGGCGTCTTGTCGGCCGGAGTCGTCTGGCAAGCCGGCCGCCGCCTTCTGAGGCCGAAGTTACGGAGGACTTCGTCGCCAGAACGTGGCTAACTGCTTGGCATGCGCGATGCTCGCTTTGTGGCGTTCGAAGGCGCGCTTCAGTCTGTGCTTGCGGCGGGGAGGGCCCGAGATGACAGCGGGCACCGCCGACCTCCCATGACGGGCAGCGGAACGAGGGGCGTGGAAGCCTCCGATGGCACGACAGTTGCAGCACCTGGGCCGACGTAGACCGCGCTCAGAGGGTTCCATGTACATTGCAAAACGAGCGGCCAAATGGTCAGCCCTTTCGGCCATGATCCTCTCCACAGCCGTCAGCGCGAACGCGGCTGATCTCACCATCTCCGTGTGGGGCGGGACCTACGGCGAGAAATGGGCTGCCGACGTGGTGGAGCCATTTGAGGAGGCGACGGGCCTCGACGTTGCGCTCGACCTTGGCCGTTCCGGCGAGCGGCTGGCCAAGCTGATGGCGACCGGCGGGCAGGGCATTGACCTCATCTTTCTCACCGACCATCAGATGGCGATCGCGAAAGGGCGCGGCTTCCTGGAGCCGGTCGACGCCACGCAGATCCCCAACATGGAAAATCTCCATGATTTTGCAGTGGATCCGCTCGGCGAAGGCATGTGCCCCGCTATCACGCTTCTCGGTGTGGGTCTCGTCTACAACAAAGAGATGTTTGAAACGCCGCCCACCTCATGGCTGGTGCTTGAGGAGGAAGGCCTCCCGGCCCCTCCCGCGTTCATGGACATGGCATTTTCCGTTGCGCCCTCGGTCCTCACACGCCTTGCCGAACTGAAGGGCGGATCGCTCGACGACCCGGATCCTGCCTTTGAGATGATGGAGAGCCGCAAGGATGAGGCCCGTGTCTTCACGCTGTTTGAGGTGATCGACTGGATCAACCGCGACGAGGTCTCGGTCGCGCCAATGCTTAACATCTTTGCCCGCAAGGATGACGACCTTGCCATGCGGTTCACCTTCCCGGAGGACGGCACGCTTGGCGTTGTGAACCTTGCTTGCGTCGTGAAAGGCTCCCCCAACACAGAGGCCGCCCACAAATTCCTCGATTACTATTTGTCGGCAGAGGTGCAGGCGAAACAGGCTGAGGTCGCCGGTGAGACGCCTGTGGTGAAGGATGTCGCCTTGCCGACAGACAGCCCCTACACCTTCGTCCCGGCTGATTCCATTGACGAGTTGATCGTATACGATCCCAACGCCATTGCACAAAAGCGCGGCGAATGGATGGAGCGGTTTCAGGACGATATCGCAACGCGCTAGCCACGCGTGGCGTCCGTCCGCGCAGACGGGATCGCAAAGACCTTTGGCGCCGTCCGCGCGGTCGACGGCGTCAGCTTCGATGTGGGCTCCGGCGCCTTCCTGACCCTTCTCGGCCCGTCGGGCTGCGGCAAGACGACGACCATGCGCATCATCGCCGGGCTCGAGGCGGCGGATGAGGGCGAGATCTTCATCGACGACGCGCCCCTTTCCAGCGTCCCTGTGTGGAAGCGCGACCTTGGCGTCGTCTTCCAGAACTACGCGCTTTTCCCGCTGATGACGGTTGGCGACAACGTTGCCTTCGGTCTGCGCCGACGGGGACTTCAAAAAGCCGATGTCACACGGCGGGTGGGCGACGTGTTGTCGCTCGTGGGACTGGAGGGCATGGGGGCCCGCTATCCGCGGCAGCTTTCCGGCGGTCAGCAGCAGAGGGTCGCGCTCGCCCGGGCGCTTGTGATCGAGCCGAAGGTGCTGCTCCTCGACGAGCCGCTCTCCAACCTCGACGCGCGGCTCCGGGCCGATATGCGGGTGGAATTGCGGGCAATCCAGCGGCGCACCGGTGTCACCACACTCTTTGTCACCCACGACCAGGAAGAGGCGCTCACAATGTCAGACCGCATCATCCTGATGCGTGACGGGCAGATTGTGCGGGCCGGAACACCGCAGGAGGTGTGGGAGGCGCCCGCCTCAGCTTTTGCCGCCGATTTTCTGGGCGTTGAAAACCTGTTCACCGCCGAAATCGCGGGCGAGGAGGCAAGCGTCGGCGGCACGACCCTGCGCCTTCCCGGCTCATGCGATGGCCCGGCCATTCTGGGCATTCGCGCCGAGCATGTGGTCATGACAGGCGAGGGTGCGCCAAACACCGTCGCCGGGACCATTGTGGAGGCGCAGTATCGCGGCAGCGTGACTGACCTTCGCGTGAAGACCGCCTTGAAGCAGACCCCGATTGTGGTGGCGAGCGCGACGCCGCGGTCCATCGGCGAAGAGGTTACCCTCACGTTGCCGCCGGAACGGTTGATGCGGCTCGATCCAGACCTCAAAGGGGCCGGTTGATGCGCTGGATCCTGATGGTGCCCGCCGGGCTCTTGATCCTCGGCCTCCTGGTGATCCCCTCCCTCGGCCTTCTCCTTCAAAGCCTTTCGCCATCGGGCGAAACCGGCGTGTCGCTTGCAAACTTCGAGGCGCTTTATGACAGCCGGTCGGCGCGCCAGGCGTTCTGGCGCACCATTGAGGTGAGCCTTTGGGTGACGCTTCTGAGCATCCTCGCCGGCTATCCGTTGGCGCTCGCCATCACACGCGCCTCGCGGGGGATGCGCGCTGTGCTTCTTGCAATCATCGTGTTCCCGTTCATGCTGTCAGCGGTGGTGCGGGCCTATGGCTGGACTGTCGTCCTCGGCGATCGCGGGCTCATCAACGAGGCGCTGGTGAGCCTTGGTCTCATCGATGCGCCGATCCGGATGATGCACACCTCGTTCGCCATCGTGATGGGCGAGACACACCTTTTGATGCCCTACATGGTGCTCTCGCTGCTTGCGGTTTTGCGCGGGATCGACCCCAACCTGTTCGACGCTGCCAAGAGCCTCGGCGCGAACCCTGCGTCCGTCTTTTGGCGCATCTTGATGCCCATGACGCTGCCCGGCCTCCTCACGGGAACGCTCCTTGTGTTCAGCTTGGCGATGACGGCGTTTGCGACGCCGATCCTCCTTGGCGGCACACGCTCACCGGTGTTGACCGTTCTTCTTTATCGCTACGCCTTCACGCTGTTTGATTGGCCCAAAGCCGCGGCCGTTGCGGCAATCCTCCTCGCGATGGGGGGCGCATTCCTCATCCTTTATCGGGTTGCGAGCCGCCGCCTCCTCCAAGGCGCTGCGGGGCCAGCACCATGAATGAGGGAATTTTGCTGCGCGCCGGCCGGGTCTTGATGTGGGGCTCTGTCGCCTTCTGGATCATCTTCTTGGTGACGCCCATCGTCCTGCCGGTGCTCTCGTCCTTCACCGCAACAGAATACCTCGTCTTCCCGCCGCGCGGTCTCTCATTGCGCTGGTACGAGTATATTTTGGACCTCCAGTGGTTTCGCACCTCGCTGGTGACAAGCCTCATCGCCGCAACCGTGACGACGGTGCTATGCGCGGCGATCGCGCTTTGCGCGGCGCGGGTGATTGCGCGCTCGCGCGGGCGCAGCGCCGCCTTGTTCGAATACCTTTGTCTGGCGCCTCTTGTGGTGCCAAGCGTCGTTTTCGGCTTCGCGTTCTTCAACCTTCTCGTCCAGTTGAACCTCAGGGGCCTTGGTATCTTGAACCTCATCGTCGGCCACGCGGTGGTGACGCTGCCCTTAATGCTGCGGCCGATCTGGGCGTCCATGCAGAACGCCGACATCTCGCTAGAGGAGGCGGCGCAGAGCCTTGGCGCCACGCCATTTGAGACGTTTATGCGCATCACCCTGCCGGGCATCATGCCCGGTATCGTCGCCGGCTGCATCGTTACCTTCACCTACGCATTCAACGATGTGAACGTTGCGATCTTCCTGACCGGGCCGACCCTCCAAACCTTGCCGGTCGAACTGATGTCGCAGATCGGTTACACGCCCAACGCGTCGCCAGCCGCGGTCACCTCGCTCATCATCGTTGCGACAATTGCCGTCTTCTTCGCCATCGACCGTACAGCCGGCATGGACGTCTTTACGAGGAAATGACCATGGACGCGCACGCCCTCGACACCTTCTTCGCCTCGGTCCCGAAGGCTGAAATCCACGTTCACTTGATCGGCGCCGTGCCGCTCCCAACCCTCATTGCGCTTGCAAAGCGCCACGGCGTGCCGCTCCCCTATAAGGACGATCCGGCGGAGCTTTACGAGCGCGGCGAGAATTTCGATCGGGTGCTCAAAACGCTCAAACTCATTGCCACCGTCATGCGCGACGCTGACGATTTCCGCCGCGTCGCCTACGATGTGCAGGCTGACGCGGCCCGTTGCGGCGTCGTCTATCGGGAGATCTTTTGGAACCCGACCGACCACATCACCGCGCAGAACATTCCCTATGAGGTGGCGCAGGATGCGCTGATCGCCGGCCTTCGCGATGCGGAGCGTGACCACGGCATCATCGGCCGCCTCATCCCATCCATCGACCGTGAAGGGAGCCCAGAGCTTGGCCTTCAGATGGTGGAAGCGACCATCGCACACCCGCGCGATGAGACCATCGGGATCGGGATGGACTACCTTGAAATCGACCATCCGCCCGAAAAATTCTGGCGCGCGTACCGACGGGCTGGCGAGGCGGGGCTCCGTCGCACGGCCCATGCCGGGGAGATGCTTCAGCCTGCCCGCAACGTCGCCACCGCCCTCGATCTCCTCGGCTGCGAGCGGATCGACCACGGCTACACGATCATCGACGATCCGGCCCTCCTTCAACGCGCGAAGGACGCTGGCATTATCTTTACCGTTGTTCCCAGCAACTCCACCTACTCCCGTGTCTTGAAGGGCCAGGATTTTCTCACCGTCCACCCCCTCGCCGAAATGGTGCGGCAGGGGTTGCGCCTCTCCCCCGCCTCGGATGATCCGCCCCTCCACCACACCGACCCTGCGCACTGCTACACCGCGATGGTGACCACATTCGGAGCGACGCTCGACGATTGCCGCGCCTACTGGGAGGCGACGATTGACGCCGCATTCGTGGACGATGGGACGCGCAGAGCTTGGCGTGCCGAATGGCTCTCCGCCTTCGATGCAGCGCGGGCGAAACTTGCGGCGGCCGCATGATGCGCGACTTCCTCGCCGGCCTTCCCAAGGCCGAGGTGCACCTTCACATCGAAGGAACCATCCGCCCGGAGACAAAGCTGCGGCTTGCGGCGCGCAACGGCGTCGCCCTCAAGTTTGCAACGCTGGACGCCATGGCCGCTGCCACGCGGCAGACCAGCGATGACCCCACCGTGGCGCTCCGCGATTTTCTAACGGCGTTCTACGACGGCCTCGCCGTTCTCGTCACCGAGCAGGACTTTTTCGAGGTGACGGAAGAGTTCTTTCAAACCTGTGCCGCCGAAAACGTTCGGCACGTGGACCTCAGCTTCGACCCGCAGGCGCACACCTCCCGCGGTGTTTCCATCGAGACGGTCCTTTCAGGGCTTGGCGCTGCGCAGGAGAGGGCGCGGGCGCGCCACGGCATTTCCTCATCGCTCGTCCTTTGCATCAACCGCGACAGGACGGTGGAGAGCGCGTTTGAGGCGCTCGACCAGGCGCGCCCCCACCGCGCAAAGATCGCGGGTCTTGGCCTCGATTCCAACGAAGCCGGCAATCCGCCGGAGAAGTTCTTGGACGTCTACCACCGTGCACGGTCGGAGGGCTATCGCCTCACCGCCCACTGCGATGTGGACCAGGAGGACGCGCTGGAGCACATCCGCACTTGTGTGGAAGACCTCGGGGTCGAACGCATCGACCACGGCATCAACGTCGTGGAGGATGCGAATCTGATGGCCACATGTGCCGCGCGCGGAATCGGCTTTACCGCCTGCCCCACATGGCGGGCGGAGGGGGCACCGCCACGCCGCGTCGACCGGATCCGCGTCATGTTCGACGCTGGGCTGCGGGTCAGCATTAATTCTGACGATCCGGCGCTTTTTCCATCCCAGACCCTTGGCCACATGCTGCCCGCCGTCTGTGAGGCGACGCCGTTCGAGCGGCACGAGGCGGTGATGCTGATGGAGAACGCGATCCGCTCAGCGTTCATCGACGAAACGCGGATCGGCGAGCTTGTTGGCGAGTTGCACACCTACGCCAAGGCGTTCCAAGAAAAGACCTAAAGCCCTTTGGCGAGGAAGCCGCCATCCACCGGAAGGTCGGCGCCGGTGACGAAGCCGGCCTGATCTGAGGCCAGGAACAGCGCCGCGCCCGCCAATTCCTCCATCTCACCAAAACGC
>JBCDFB010000012.1:0-19556 GCA_039178655.1 Pseudomonadota bacterium
CTCGCCCTGGTGAGGGTGACGGGCTTTTCGCATAACACGTGCTTGCCCGCCGCTGCGGCCGCCTTGATCTGATCGGCGTGCTGGGTGTGGGGCGTTGCCAGCACCACACCATCGATGGAGGGCTCGGCAATTGCCGCCTCAAAACTGTCGAGCAGCGTAATCCCGCGGCTGGCGCAATAATCTTCTGCGTTGGCGCGGGTGCGGGTAACGCCGTGGGTGAAGCGCGCGGTGTCTGACACGCCGGCGACCGCATCCGCCAGGATCCGGCCCCAGCGGCCGATCCCGATGATGGCAAGGTTCGCCATGGACCGTCCGTAAAGAAAGAAGTTTGGGATGATGCCGGGACCGCGAGTGCCCCGGCATCACGGGTCGGATTATTCCGCAGGGATGGCGTTCACCGCAATGGTGTCCTCGTCCGCGCGGGGCTCGTAGGTCAACTTATCGGTGTTGCCAGCCCAAATGGCGGAAAGGTTCACGATAGGGATCGCCATGAGGTCGTTCATGGTGAGGCCCATGGCCTCCTCCAGCAGAGCTTTGCGCTCGCCTTCGTCGATGGTCCCCAGCGCCTTCTGCACCAGGGCATCGATCTCAGGATTGGAGTAGGAGAAGTGGTTGAAGACGCCGAAATTGCCGTCCTCTTCCTTGGTGTGAACCATCGATGACAGGATGTAGGACGCCTCGCCGGTGAGCGAGCCCCAGCCGTTCATCATCAGCGAGTATTCGCCGCCGGACTGGGCCGGGAAGTAGACGGCGCGGGGTGTGGCGTTCACCGTCGCCTCGATGCCGATGCGGGCGAGCATGGGGCCAAGGGCCGCGCAGATATCCCCATCCATGGGCAGCCGGTCGCTGGTGCAGTGCAGATCAACGCGGAACCCGTCAGGATAGCCGGCCTCTGCAAGGAGGCTGCGCGCCTGCTCCAGGTCGTAGGAGAGTTCGTCAAGCTCCGGGTTCCAGCCGAAGAAGCCGGATGTGATGATCTGCGAGGCGGGCGTTGCGAGGCCCTCCATCACGCGTGAGGCAATGGCGTCGCGGTTAACGCCCAGGGAGATGGCCTGGCGCACCTTGATGTCCTGGAAAGGATTGCTCTCCAGAGGGCTGCCATCCTTGGCGCTGACACGGGGTGTGTCGTCGCGATAATCCGGGAACAGCATGAAGATGTAGACCGATGAGCCCTTGAAGACGTCAAGGTTGTCTTCCCGCTCGATCCGGGCGACGTCTGTGGGCGGTGCGTAGTTGATCATGTCCACCCGGTCAGACAGCAGAGCCGCCACACGGGCTGAATCGTTGGAAATCTCGCTGAAGGTGACCTGGTCCCACTTGGCTGGTTCGCCCCAATACTCCTCAAAGGGCTCGACCACCATGTCGCCTTTGGCTTCCCAGGAGACGAGCTTGTACGGCCCTGTGCCGATGGCCGCTTCTCCGGAGTTAAAGTCGGACACGGGGGTGTCGATGGCGACTTCCGACGGGATGACGAAGAGGCGCGTCAGATCAAGCGGCAACGTCGCGGCGGGAGTGTCGGTCTTAAACTCCACCGTCAGCGGGTCGATGGCGGTGGCGTCCACGATGCGGCGCACGTAGGTCTGCAGTCCGCCGTCAGGCCCCGCCGCCAGCGGGATCCGCTTTACGGAATGGACCACATCTTCAGCGTCAAGGTCCGAGCCGTCGTGGAACTTTACGCCCTCGCGCAAGGTGAAGCGCCAGGTGAGGTCATCAACAGGTTCCCAGGACACGGCAAGGCCCGGCACCAGTTGCAGGTTGTTGTCGCGCGCAGTCAGCGTTTCGTAGACGTTCTTCATCGCCGAAACGTTGATGCCGATCGCAGAAAAGTGCGGGTCCATGCTTTCGGCACCGGAGCGTACGCCGATGGTGAGTTCTTCTGCGAACGCGCTTGCCGAAAAAGCGCCCATCAGCGCAGCGGCGGCAACGCCTGTCGCAAGGCGCCGTCGTAGGTTTGCCATGATCGTTTCTCCATCCACTCTTCGGTCGCCTTCTTGGCGGGGCGACCGCTCGTCATGCGGGCCTTCCCTCCCACACTGCGCCCAGTTTGGATCGCAGATAATTCAAGAGTGCAATTGCCGCGCCATCCGCTCACCCTGAACGCTGAGCCCAGGCGGCGTAGTCCGCGGCCGAGGCCGACAGAGTGAACGCCGGACGGTAGTCGGCATCAGCGAGCAGTCGGTCGATGGACAACATGCCGCGGTCTTGGGCAGCGTGGTAATCAATGGTCGCGGCCTCGCCTGGCTCGGCCATGCGCCAGCGCAGCGACGGCATGTGGGTGGCAAGTTCGGCCGTCCAATCAGCGACTGACCAGCGCGTCCCGGTGGACACGTGATAAAGGTCGTGGGGCAAGCGGTCGGCATCGCGCAGCGCGATGACGGCCGAGGCAACGTCAGTTGCATAGATCCAATCCCGCGCCTCCGGCCGGGGCAAAATGACGGGCGCCTCCACCTGGGCGGCGCGAAGGATCTGGTGCTGCGGGCTTGGCGTATCGCGCACCGACGTCTTGCGCTCCCAGCGCCCGAACACACCCGACAGGCGCACGCTGAGCGCGTTCATTGCCCAAACAGAGGCCATGCGCGAGGTGATCCGCTCGGACGCATACTTGGTGATGGAGTAAAGGCTCACCGGATCAGTTGGCGTGTCTTCACGCAGAACGTCGTGCCGGAAGGCGGCCGCGCCGAACGCGCCGGCGGATGACAGATTGATGAAAGCGCGGCATCCGGCGGTGTGGGCGGCACGAAGCGCATTCATCAGACCGTCGAGATTGACGGCAAGTGTGGTCTCAGGCGCGGTCCGGTCGCGCTCAAGGCCGGCGGTGACGGCGGCGCCGTAGACCGCCCCGTGCGCGCCCTCCATCGCAGCTGCCACCGCGTCCGCGTCAAGCACGCTGGCCGTCACCACGCTGAGGCTCCCCGGCAGGTCGCGGAAGGCACATTGCGCCGCTTCCGGCGGCGCCTCACGATCGAACAAGGTCACCGCTTCGCCGCGGGAGAGAAGGGCTTCGGCAATGTTAAGACCCACAAACCCGGCGCCGCCGAACACCACAGTCGTCATGAAAAACCTCTTTCGGGATACCTGTCCCGCCTCGTGCTGCCGGCGCAGGGCGTGCATGATCGCGCCCGAGATGCCGGCCGCCGAGGAGCCAGAATGCAAGTTGCCCGCCTGAACACTGAGATGGTCGAAGAGTACCTCTCCGCCGACAACAGATGCGTCTGGCCCATCGGCTCCACCGAGCAGCATGGCCCGCTCAGCCTGAGCGTCGACGCGATCCTTGCTGAAAAGGTCGCCGCAGACGCTGCCGAACCGCTGGGCGTGCCCGTGTTTCCGGTGATGAACTACGGCCTTTGCCCATACTTCACCGCCTATCCGGGGACGGTAAGCCTCAAGGTGGAAACGCTCCTCGCCGTGGCACGGGATGTTCTTGAGTGTCTGATCGATCAGGGGTTTACCCGCATTTTGATTGTGAACGGGCATGGCGGCAACGCGCCTGTGGGGGCCGCAGCGCTCGACATCATGCGCGAGCGGCCGGAGGTTGCCATCAAGTTCCACAACTGGTGGATGGCGCCAAAGACCTGGGCAAAGGTGCAGGAGATCGACCCTGTGGCGAGCCACGCGTCCTGGATGGAGCATTTCCCGTGGACGCGCCTTGCCAACATGCCCTTCGACGGGCGGCGGAAGGACATGGTCGATTTGGACAGAATGCGTCTCATGGGCCCCAAGGCGGTGCGGGACTGTCTCGGCGACGGCGTTTTCGGCGGCGACTACCAGAAGGACGACGCCACCATGGATGCGCTGTGGTCCGTCGCGGTGGCGGAAACGCGGGCACTGATTGAAGGGCCGTGGGCGTGACCGTGCTGATTTGGGGGGCCGGGGCCATCGGCGGCACCATCGGCGCCTACCTCGCCCGCGCGGGTGAAAACGTACTGTTCGTGGATGTGGTCGGCGCCCATGTGGATGCCATCAACGAAAGCGGTCTCACCGTGGAAGGGCCCATCGAGACGTTCACGGTGAAGGGTAAAGCGGTTCTTCCTGACGCTTTGGAGGGGACGTTTGAGCGCGTTTGGCTCGCCACCAAGGCGCAGGACACGCACGCGGCGGCGATGGCAATCGCGCCGCATCTTTCCGCCACAGGCCACATCCTATCCCTGCAAAACGGGCTGACCGAGCTGATCGTTGCCGATGTGGTCGGTCGGGAGCGAACCCTTGGTGCGTTCATCAACTTCGGCGCGGATTACATGGCGCCAGGCCGCATCCTTTATGGCGGGCGGGGCGCGTGTGTGGTCGGCGAACTCACCGGAGAGACGACAGCGCGCCTTGATGACACCCTTGCGCGCCTCAAGCTGTTTGATCCCGGCGCCGCGGCGACCGACGACATCTGGGGGTTTTTGTGGGGCAAGCTCGGCTACGGCGCGCTTTTGTTTGCCACCGCGCTCACCAATGACAGCATAGCTGACGTCTTGGGCAGCCCCGCGCACTGGCCGGTGCTCACAATGCTTGCGCGGGAAATGACGGAGGCGGCCCACCAGGCAGGCACCCGCCCGCGCGGCTTTAATGGATACGACCCGGCCGCCTTCCGCGCCGGCGCCGACCCCGCGACATCCTTTCAAGCCATGGCGGCGCACAACGGCAAGTCCGCCAAGACCCACTCGGGCATTTGGCGGGACCTTGCGGTGCGCAAGCGCCGTACGGAGGTGGACCCGCTCATCACCAAGGCCGTTGAAATTGGCGCACAGCATGGCCTTCCCATGCCTTTGACGCGCCGCCTGGTGGAAATGATCCAGGAGATCGAGCGGGGGGAGCGGGCAATGGATGCGCGTAACCTTGCCGTCCTTGCCGCTGCGATGGAGGAGGCCAAGGCATGAGGCTCGACCTGTCAGGCAGAGCAGCCATAGTGACGGGTGCGGCCCAGGGGATCGGCCGCGCCATCGCACAAGCTCTCCATGACGCTGGCGCACGGGTCTTCGCCACCGATATCGACGCTTCGGGCCTTGCCAAACTCCCGCTGGACGTTGCCGCCCAAACCTTGGACGTGACGGCTCCTGAGGCCGTTGCCGATTTTGTGGAGCGCTCCGGCCCGTTTCAGATCGCCGTTCATGTGGCCGGCGGGGTCCGCGGTCAGGTGGGGCGCCCGGTGGAGAGCATTGCTGACGACGACTGGAACGCCATCGTCAGCGTCAATCAGACGGCAGCGTTCTACCTGGCGCGTGCCGTCGTCCCGGGGATGAAGGCTGCGGGCTGGGGACGCATTGTCACCATCACGAGCCGGGCCGGGCTCGACGTGAGCCTTACGGGAATACAGGCCTATGCCAGCGCGAAAGCCGGGCAGATCGGGCTGGTGCGCCAGCTGGGGCATGAACTCGGCGCGTTCGGCATCACCGTCAATGCAGTGGCGCCGGGGTTTGTGCGCTCCAACCCCACCACCGAACGGCAGTGGGAAGCACTGGGGGAGGCCGGCCAGGAGCGCCTTATCGCCGGCATCGCCATGCGCCGGCTCGGCCGTGTTGAGGATATCGCCGGCGCCGTCACCTTCCTCGCCAGCGAGCATGCCGGCTGGATCACGGGGCAGGTGCTTTCGGTGGACGGGGGCCGGTGACGCGAGGCCTGACCATCTCGCCACGCGCTCCAGTTCTGGATCATGACAACCCTTGCATTCCGGCGCCGCCGGTCGCCAAGGGAGATGCGCCGCTGCGTGCTTGCGCACGATGAGACGCTCAACGCGCAATACGGTAGATGAGCGTCCATCTTTTCCGGGGACGTACAGCCCTGAACAAAGGAGAGCTTAAGTATCAATACTAAGGCACAGGCGGGAGTTGATCGATTTCGGCGACCAAGTTTGCCTTTTGAAGTTCAGGGTCTGTGATGAGGGCGGCGAGGCCGCGGGTGGAGACCGCCTCCAGATCGGGGACCACACGGTTCATGATGGCGTTGCGGGTGCGCGTGCGAACGCTTGCCGGCAAGGCAAGCAGGCGGCGGGAGAGCTCGCACATCAAATCATCGGAGAAGACGCTCTCCCATGCATCGCGCTCCGGGCCGAAACCGAACGCCGGCGGGGCGGGTGCGCTCGCCCTGAGGCGTGCGGTCTCCTGTCCGTCGACCGCGCCATCCACCACCGCAACGCCGTAGTGTTCGCGCGCCGCTTTGGCGGAGACGAAACCGGCCCGCACATCCCGCGCCACCGCATCAGGCGCACGCTCGAAGGGATTGCCGTAGCCTCCTCCGCCAGCGGTCAGCACAGTCACGCGGTCGCCCGGCGCGGCTTCGTACATGTCAATCTTGCCGAGGTTGCGCTCACCATCCGTCCCGCGGTTGAGGATCACCTCGCATGGTGCGCCAGCCCCGCCACCGGCAACGCCCCAGGGCCGAAAGACGAAGCGCTCAAGCCCCCGGCCAAGGATCGCGGTGCCTTCGGCAAGCACACGCACCGTCATCACGAGGCCGGTGCCGCCGCGCCATTCTCCAACCCCGCCTGAGTCTTCCCGCAGGCCATACTCTTCCACCACAACCGCCGCGTCAGCCTCGGTGCGCTCCATCGGCGTGTTGTAGAGGTTGGCAAGGCCTGAATCGCGCCCGTCCACCCCGTCGCCCCCCTGCCGGGCACCGGTGCCCCCCACCAGCGACTGGATGACCATCACCGAGCGGCTGCCGGTTTTCGGGTCCTGCTCGGCAACCACCATGGGGACCACCGTACCGCCGCTGGGTGCCGGAATAAGGCCCGCCGTCGCCTTGGAGATGGCGCCAATCACAGCATCGTTGATCCGGATTGCGGTTGCGTGGCGCACCCCGACGGCGGCTGGAAATTCCGGATTAAGAACAGTGCCCTTCGGCACATGCACCGTCATGTTTTCAAAGAGGCCGTAGTTGAGGGGCACAGACGGGTCTAGGCTCCCCACCAGATGCATCAATTTCAGCGTCAGCCAGGGGTGGCGCACGCCCTGGGTCGGAACGTTATAGGCGGCGAGCACCTGCGGGTCTGAGCCGGTGAAGTCCAGATGCACCTCACCGTCGCGCACCGTCATTTCGCAGCGGATGCGAATGGGGACCTTGGTCAGATAGTCATCGTCCATGTAGTCCCAAAAGACCGT
This sequence comes from Pseudomonadota bacterium, assembly GCA_039178655.1. Lineage (GTDB taxonomy): Bacteria > Pseudomonadota > Alphaproteobacteria > Rhizobiales > Amorphaceae > Acuticoccus. The sequence continues at coordinate 7,083 of JBCDFB010000012.1, forward strand.
CGTCCCGTCGGGGATCTTGCGTTGGACGGCACGGGACTTTTCCTTCGCGTAGTCCACCAGCGCGGGCTGGAGCGCGCGGAAGGCTTCTGCGCCATGGCGCGCGATAAGTTCGGCCACCCGCCGCTCACCCACTGTGAGGGCGGCGAGCATGGCTTTGATGTCGCCCAGATTAAGGTCCGGCACACGGCAGTTGGCCCGGTAAAGGGAGACGAAGTCGGCATTCATCGTGCCGGCCTTCACCAGCTTCATGGGCGGAATTTGCAGCCCTTCCTGGAACAGCTCTGTGAACCGCGGGGCGATGGAGGATGGGACGCCCCCGCCGATGTCTGCCGAATGGATGAAGTCCCAGCCGAAGGCGACAGTCTCGCTGTCATGGAAGTACGGCTTGATGAGTTGCAGGTCCGGCATGTGGGTGGAGAGGCCGCCCGTCAGGTAGGGGTGGTTGGTGATGATAACGTCGCCCGGCTCCAGATCGCCCACCGCGCGGATCGTCGGCCCGCAATCAAGATCCAGAAACCCGGAAACGCCCATGGCCTCGGGGTAGGCGAAGAATTTGCCGCTGAGGTCGGCAAGGCCTGTCGCGAAGTCGGCAGCGTCCTTCACGTAGGTGGATCGGGCGGTGCGCATCAGCGCGATGGCCATTTCCTCGGTGATGGACTGCACCTGTGTGCGCAACACCTCCAGTAGGACGGGATCGAAAGTCATTGGCCGGCCCGCCGGATCACGAGGTTGCCGTAAGCGTCCACGGAACCGGCCCATCCTGGCAGGATGAGCACGGTGGAGTCCGGCTGCTGCACCACCGCTGGTCCATCAATTCGCGCGCCGAGGTGGAGGGTGTCGCGCATGTAAAGCGCCGCCTCGTGCCAGCCTCCGGCGACGAAGATGCGCCGGGTGCCATTGCTGGCCGGTGACGACCCTTCCTGCGCCCTCGGCACCGAGATGGGCGCGACTTTGCCCACAACGGCAAGGCGCAAGTTGGTGATCTCCAGGTCGCTGTCCTCTTCGGCAAAGCCGTAAAGGCGCTGGTGCTCGGCGTTGTAAAGGTCGAAAAGGGTCGAAGGTTGCAGCGTGCCGGGCGTGAAGTGCGGCACGGTGATGGGAAGTTCGAACGCCTGTGCGGGGTACCGCATATCTGCGGTGAGGCGCAGTTCATGGGCGCCGATAAGGTCGCCCTCCTCAGCGACCCAAGCTCGTGCTTCGGCGGCCGCATCCTCGATCAGCGCTTCGATGCGGGGCCAGCCGGCGCCCCCGCGTTCAACCATCTGGCGGGCGGGGCGCACATAGTCGCGCCGCACGTCCGCCAGGATCGCGCCGAGCGCGCAGAACGTGCCGGGCAGGCGCGGGACGAGGACGGCATCCAGCATTGCCTCCTCAGCCAGAAAATTAGCGTGGGTGGGGCCGGCACCGCCGTATGCGCACAGGACGAAGCCGCGTGGATCAAGCCCCCGCTGGGCAAGGAGCTTGCGAAGTTCAGTCGCCATCTTCGCCGTTGCAACCCGCACTGCCGCGTCCGCCGCCCCAACAGGGCCATCAAGTCCCACAGCGGCTGCGACCTCGCCCAGAGCGTCTGCGGCGGCCGCCGCGTCAAGGCGCATCTTGCCGTCGTTAAACCCGTCAGGATCCACGATCCCCAGCGTCAGGTAGCAGTCCGTCATGGTGGGGTGCGTGCCGCCTCTGCCATAGGCAACCGGGCCTGGGTCGGCGCCCGCGCTGTCCGGCCCCACCTTCAAAAGGCCCTGGGGGTCAGTCCACACGATGGAGCCGCCGCCGGAGCCGATGGCCGACACGTTCACCACCGGCAGCATCAGCGGATAGTCGCCGATCATGGTGGTGTTGGTGAACTCCAGGCGGCCCGCTTCGCTGACGGCAATGTCGGTGCTTGTCCCACCCATGTCGAAGGTGAGGAGCGCCGGATGATCACCAATCCGCGTCGCCGCCAGCACGCCCGAGGCGGGGCCGGAAAGCACCGTGTCCACAGGGCGCGCACGGGCGGTGGCAAGGGAAATGGTGCCGCCGTTGTTGGCCGTGATGTAAAGGGGTGCCGTCACGCCAAGGCCTTTGAAGCGCTCCTCCAGGCGGTCGAAATATGCGTCCATCAAAGGGTGGATGTAGGCGTTGAGTGCGGTGACGAGCGCGCGCTCGTACTCGCGCATTTCGGGCCAGATGTCGGCCGACGCGACGACGGGCAGTCCCCGCGCGGCTGCGCGCAAATGGGCAGCGACCTCCCGCTCCAGTGTTCCGTCCCTATAGGAGTTGAGGAGCATCACCGCGATGGCGTCGTGGCCGGCAGCGGAAATCTCCTTCGCGACGGCGGCGATCTCTTCCGGGTCCGCAGGCGTCATGATGCTGCCGTCCGACAGGCCGCGCGCCGACACCTCGTAGACGCTTTCGCGCCCGATCAGCGGGGTCTCCCGTCCGGCGGTGAAATCATAGGAGTTGGGCATCCGCGCGCGGGCAATCTCCATCACATCGCGGTTGCCGCGGGAGACCACGAGCGCCACCTTCGCGCCGCGCTGGCGAATGATGGCGTTGAGGGCGAGCGTAGTTCCGTGAACCACCAGCGCCACATCGCCCGGCGCAATCCCTTCAGCTTGGATGAGATGGGCCGTCCCCGCCTCCACGGCGCGGGAGGGGTCGTCCGGGACGCTCGGCTCCTTGTGAAAGGCGAAGCGGCCCCCATCCTCGCGCGCGAGCACGAAATCGGTGAACGTGCCACCCACGTCGATCCCCAAACGGTAGCGCAGCGCCATGTGAAATCGTCTCCAGTTGGGCTGCGCAGAAGGGAATGCCGCGGCTGTGGCGGGCACTTGACTTGCAGCAGGGTGCCGGGCGGCACGAGCGGCCGACCGAACGAGAGGTAACAACACCCGTGCCATTGTGGGAACGGCGGCCGTGAGCGCGCCGAAGCCGACACTCAGGATCGGCATCGACGTGGGGGGAACCTTCACCGACGTTGTGGCCGAGGACACCAGCTCGGGTCAGGTGGAAACCTTCAAGGTGCGCTCCACGCCGCGCGCGCCGGCCGACGCCGTACTGTCCGGTCTGGCCATGGTATTGGAAGCCTTCGGTGTCCCCGGCGCTGCGGTCAGCTTCTTCGGGCATGGGACCACGATCGTCACCAACATGGCCATCGAGCGGGTGGGCGCGCGGATCGCTCTGGTGACCACAACGGGGTTTCGCGATGTGCTTGCCCTCGGAAGGCAAGCGCGGCCGCACGTCTACGACTACCGCGTCACACGGCCGGAACCGCTCGCCCCGCGAAGCCGGCGCCTGGAGGTGCGCGAGCGCATAGGCCCGGACGGTGCCGTGATTGCACCGCTGTCGCGCGACGATCTCGACCGCGCGGTCGAGGCATTGCTCGCAGCGCAGGTGGACGCGGTGGCGGTCTGCTTTCTCCACGCCTACGCCAATCCCTGTCATGAGCAGCAAGCGGCGGAGCGGATCGCGGAGGCTCTTCCGGGAGTGTTCGTGTGCGCGTCCCACGCCGTCGCGGGCGAGCATCGGGAGTTCGAGCGGTTCGCCACCACCGCGCTCAACGCCTTCGTGGCACCGCGTGCGGGGAGGTATTTTGCCGAACTCTCTAAAGGCATCAAACAGCAGGGCGTAGGCGCGCAGCTCTACACCGTGACGTCGAGCGGCGCGCTCATGGACGCTGCATCGGTGTGCGCGGTGCCTGTCCGCACTTCGCTTTCAGGTCCTGCCGCAGGAGTGAGCGGGATTGCCCGAATTTTGGGCGATGTTCCGCCGGACAATCTGGTGACCTTTGACGTGGGCGGAACGAGCACGGACATCGCGGTCCTGGAAGCGGGCGCTGTGCGGGTCACCCAGCATCGCGAGGTTGCCGGCCATCCGATCCTCGCACCAACGGCCGACATTGAAGTGATCGGCGCAGGTGGCGGCAGCATCGCGTCGGTGGATGCCGGGGGCGCCTTGCAGGTGGGGCCGCAAAGCGCAGGTGCTGAGCCTGGCCCGGCCGCCTACGGGCACGGCGGGACCCTTGCGACCCTCACCGATGCGGCTGTGGTGCTCGGCCGCATCGGCGGCGACGTGCCGCTGGGCGGGCGTGTGGTGCTTGACCCTCAGGCGGCGCGCGAAGCTGTGGAGCGGCACGTGGCCCAGCCGCTTTCCATGACTTTAGAGGAGGCGGCGGCGGGCATTATGGAGGTGGCCGTCGCAAACATTTCACGCACCATCCGCAGCGCCGTGACCGCCCGCGGTGCAGACGCTGCTGATTTTGCGCTGGTGGGCTACGGCGGCATGGGTCCGCTCCTTGCCGCCGATGTGGCCGAAGCGCTCGGTATGGCCCGCGTCATCATCCCTGCCTCGCCGGGGACGCTTTGCGCGCGGGCCCTGCTGGTGAGCGACATTGCGCGGGAAGACGCTCACACCTCCCCTCGTCTTTTGGACGAGGCCGGCTTGGACGCAGTCCGGCGAGAGGAGGCAAATCTGCGCGAAGAGGGGGCGGAATGGCTTACCGGCGAGGGGATTGTGGCGCAAGCGCAGCAGTGTGCAGTCAGGCTCGACGCGCGCTACCGCGGCCAGGGGTTTGAGCTTTCCATCCCGCTGTTGAGCGAGGACACGCTCGCGTGTGTGCACCGGCGCTTTCACCAGACGCACGCGCGCGAACAGGGATTTCAGCTTGGCGAGCGGGAAATCGAAGCGGTCACTGTCCGCGTGCGGTCGTTTGCTTCGCCTGCGGTCGGTCCGCCCGTCCCATCCCCGGGCATGGATGGACACGAGCCGGGCACGAGGCGTGTGAGCGCTGGCGGGCAAGGCGTCACTGTCCCGGTCATCCCGCGCGCTTGCGTTGCCCCAACGCTCCCGGGGCCGGCAATCATTGAAGAGGCGACGGCCACGACATTCGTTCCGGAGGGCTGGCAGGCCCGGGTGCTCGACCAAGGAACACTGACGCTGGAGCGCAGCCCATGAGCGCCCGGCACGGAGCGGTGATCCAGTCGGTCCTTGCTGAGCGCCTGCGCGGGGTGGCTGACGACATCGGCCATCTCCTCATCAGGGGCGCGTTCTCCTCCAACATCAAAGAGCGGCGGGACTGTTCGACGGCGGTCTTCGACGCGCAGGGCCGCCTACTTGCCCAGGCCGATCACATGCCCATCCATATCGGCTCGCTGCTTTGGGGTTTGCGCGCGCTGATGGCGCGAACGCCCGCGGCGGAGATGACGCCGGGCGATGCCTTCGTGATGAACGACCCCTACGTTGCCGGCGGCACCCACCTGCCGGACATTTCCGTGATCACACCCGTCTTTGTTGGCGGCGCGCCGCGGTATTTTGTGGGCAACATTGCGCACCACGCCGATGTGGGCGGACCGACGGCGGGCTCGGTCTCCGGCCGCTCGCCGTCCATCTTCCACGAGGGCGTGCGCATTCCTCCGCTCAGGATCGCGCGGGGCGGCACGCTCGACCGGGATGTGGTTGACCTCATTGCGCTCAACACACGAGAGCCGACCGAACGCGCTCTGGACCTTGCCACGCAGGTGGGTGCCAACGCGAAGGGGGTGGACCTTCTCGCGCGCATCGTTGCGGATATGGGCGCCGATACCGTCGAGCGCGGCGCGGAGGCCCTTATCGAGGGGACGCGAAAGCGCCTTGCCGAGGCAATCAAAGCGCTCCCCGATGGGACGTGGACGGCAACGCGGTACCTTGATGATGACGGCGCCGGCGACGCGCCCGTTGCGTTGGTGGCGACGGCCATCATCGACGGGGATCGGCTGACGCTGGATTTCAGCGGCTCCGGGGAAGAGGCGAAGGGTGCGGTCAACTTATCCGCGTCCTCGCTGGAGGCGACGGCGGCTTACTGCGTGAAAGCGCTCATCGATCCGGCGGTGCTCTCCAACCAGGGCCTAATGGACGCGTTCCACGTCGTGGCGCCTGAAGGCTCTGTGGTGAACCCTTCGCCACCGGCCGCCGTCGCAGCGCGGGCAGTGACCAGCAACCGGCTTGCCGGCGCCATCTTCGACGCGCTCGGCCCGGCCCTGCCGCCCGAACGGCGCATGGCGGCAAGCAACGATTCCACCACGCTGATAGTCCTCTCCGGAAGTGACGGCGCGCGCAGGCAGAGCTTCGTCTACCCCGAGAGCATTGGTGGCGGCGCGGGCGCGTTTGCCGATCGCGACGGCATGAGCGGCGTTCATGTGCACACCGTCAATTCCACCAACTTGCCGCTGGAGATCCTTGAACAGAGCTATCCCCTGCGCGCCACCGCCTACGGCCTTTGCGAGGGCTCCGGCGGGGATGGGCGCCAGCGCGGTGGCCTCGGCATCGTGCGGGAAGTGGAGGCGCTCCGGGACGACACCCATGTGACCCTGCGTTCAGATGGACATAAGTTTCCCGCGCCAGGCGCGGACGGCGGCGGACCGGGCAGCGTCACCAAAGTTCTTCATATCCGCACCGACGGGCAGGCGATGGAGCTTCCCTCGAAAACGACGCTGACCCTCAAACGTGGCGAGCGCATCCGCGTGGAGACACTGGGCGGCGGCGGGTTCGGCCGGCCCGAGGAGCGCACCGCTGAGGCCCGCGCGCGCGACTGCGAAGACGGGCTTTAACGCCCAGTCTTTGCGTACTCGGCGAGGGTCGCCTCATCGGGCGGATAGGTGCCGTCAAGGGGCGCGCCGGCTTTCAGGCGCTGGAGCAGAAAGCCTTCAAGCGCCTCTTTCGCGGCAGCTTTCTCAGCCACTTCGGATGCCAGCGCGCGGGGGATGGCCGCAACGCCGTTGCGGTCGCCCACCAGCACATCGCCTGGCACAATCGTGACGCCCATGCAGTCGATGGGGCGCTGAAGGTCGCCGATGAGGCGCTTTGCGGGGCCGGGAATGGGTGCCGACCCGGTACAAAACACTGGCAGACCGGTTGCGGCCACATCACCGACGTCGGCAATCCCCGCGTCGGTCACGATACCGGCAACGCCCTTCCCCGCCAGAAACGTTGAAATGAGTTCGCCGAAGAAGGAGATGCCGGGCGTTGCACCGCAATCGGTGACGATGACCTCACCGGCGGCGACCTCCCTCATGGCCGTGCGGTGGAGGTTGGGGGCGCTACCGTCTGCGACCGCATCCATGAGATCTTCGCGAGTCGGCAGGGCACGCATTGTGTATGCAGTGCCCACGACAGACGCCTCGCCGCCGGCCAGCGGTGAAAGGCCCGCCAGGAAAGTGTTCTTCAATCCCATGCCAAACAGCGTTGCGGTCAATGTCGGCACGGGGATTCGCCCGAGGGCGCCGGCGAGCGCCGGATCGAGGGGGGTTCGTTCGCTCATGGCTCCTCGCAACAGCGGCACCGCCCGCATTGGGCGGCCCTGGCAGGCCCTTGGCAAGCCCGTCCGACGGAACCGCACCCCATGAGCTCCCTTGATCCCATCCTTCTGGAGATCATCGGACAGAAGGTGCGCGCCGTGACCGAGGAAATGGGCATTGCCCTGTCCCGCACTGCCCGCACGACATATGTGCGCGAAGCTGCCGATTTCGGTACCGCGCTCGCGACCCCCGAAGGCAAGTTTTTTGCTTACCCGGCAGCGCTCGGCGTCTCAGGGTTTCTGGACTTGGATGCGGGGCGGGCTCTCACAGAAGCTGCGCCGTTTGTGCCCGGTGACGTCGTCATCACCAACCATCCCTATGACAGCGGCGGCCTGTCGAGCCACATGCCCGACCTGCAGCTCGTGCGGCCCTATTTTCATGCCGGAGAGATTGTCGCCTGCGGCTGGTCGTTCGTGCACACCGCCGACATTGGCGGCATGGTGCCATCCTCCATCGCGCCGGACCTTTCCGAGCTCTTCCAGGAAGGGCTCATCATTCCGCCCATGAAGCTCGTCAAAGCCGGCACAATCAACGCCGACTTTGAGGGGATGTACCGCGCCAATTGTCGGATGCCGGATGCCAACTGGGGCGACATCAAAGCGATGCTGGTCGCGCTGGAGACGGGCGCACGCAGGGTGGATGATCTCATCGCCCGCCACGGCATCGACGTCTTCCGCGCCGCACAGCGGGCGCTTGTGGACTATGCCAAAGACAAGGCCCGCGCCGTGCAGCGCCGGATCCCTGACGGCACCTACTCCTTTGCCGACTATCTGGACGATGATTTCGTGAGCAGCATCCCCGTGCGGGTGCGATGCACGATGAGGGTGCGCGATGGGGCCATCGATCTCGACTATAAGGGCACCGATCCGCAGGTGCCTTCCGCCTACAACGTGCCGACGGGGGGCGTGCGGCATCCTTGGCTGACGCTCAGGATGATGCAATTCGTCGCGTCCTACGACCATACGATCCCGCTCAACCATGGCCTGTTTGAAAACATCACCGTGAGCGTCCCGAAAGGCACAGTGCTAAACCCGGAGTTTCCGGCACCTGTGGGTATCCGCTCCGCCACCGCCATTCGTGTGAATGACGTGCTGACGGGCTGCCTCGCCCAGGCGGTGCCGGAAATGGTGCCTGCGCCCTCCGGCGGGACTGTGGTGCCCACCGTGCTCGCCCAGTACGACGAGGCGCTCGGAACGCGGCGGGTGCAGGTGATGCAGTCCCTCGTGGGCGGGACGGGCGCGCGGCAGGGAGCAGACGGCGTGGACGGGCGGGACACCAGCCTTGCCAACTGCTTCAACACCCCCATCGAGACCAGCGAGGCTGAGGTGGCGGCAATTGTCGCCGAGTATGGCCTGAGGCCCGATAGCGCAGGGCCGGGGCGGTGGCGTGGCGGTGCGGGCGTTATCTTCACCATGCGCATTGATGCGGCCGGGAGCGCGGTCCTCGCCCGCGGGTTGGAGCGGCACGTGTTCCGCCCCTATGGCATTTCGGGCGGTATGGCCGGTGCGCCGGCGCGGGTCGTCCTCAACATCGGCACCGAGCGCGAGCGGGACCTTGGCAAGATATCACTGGTGGAGCCGGAGCCGGGCGACACGGTCACCTTGATGTCGGCCGGCGGCGGCGGCTTCGGCGACCCGTTCGAACGGCCTTCGGACATGGTTTTGGATGACGTGGTGAAGGGTTTCGTGTCGGTGGGCGCAGCGCGGCGGGATTACGGCGTTGAGATCACCGGCGGCGCCATCGATCACGCAGCGACGCAGGCCCTTCGAGAGAGTCGGCCGCGGCGCACAGGGCTCGACATGGGTCCGGAGCGGGTGGCGTGGGACGGCGTGTTCGACGAGGCGCGCATGAATGCACTGGTGGCGGCGCTGATGCCTCTGCCGGCCAACCGCCGCATCGCTGCCAGACAGGCTTTCTTCGATGCCGTCGTCCCGTTGCTTGGCAAGGCGCCTCTCGGCGAGGCGCTCGGCGATGTCAAAGCGGCGCGGGACCGCTTCGACATCGCGCTGGCAGAAATGTTCCCTTAATCAGGGTAGGCGGCAGCGCCGACGCACACCGCGGTGGGTGAGGTAGGTGCCGTCGCTCACGCGGAACGAACGATACTTGCGCGCGCACCGGCGATACCAGGGTCCGGTGAAGGGCGCCGGCACACCGGCACGGCGCACGCGGCGCGGTTCGTCGATGACCACCACGTCGGGCTGCCGGGCGATGGCGCCGCCGATGATGGCGCCGGTGGCAAGACCGATCACCCCGGCAGCGACTGCCGCACCATCAGTGTAGCGGTAGGGGCGATAGTAGCGGTAGGGCCGGTAGTAGCGGCCACGGCGCACACCGCGGCGGTAACCCCTGCGGTAGGCACGGCGGCGGAAGTGGCGCGCGCGCGCACCGCGAAAGCGCGCCGCACGGCGGCCACGGAAGTTGCGCCCGCGGACACCGCGCAAGCGGCGGACACGGCGCGCCCGGCGGCTTTGCGCCACCTCCAGGGTCTGCGCCGTGGTCGCAACGTTGGCGGCGATGGGAACGATCCCGGTGAGCGCGGCAATCCAAGTGGCGGGCTTTTGCGCCGGCGCGAGATCGTCATGGACGGATGCGTGCGCACCGTCCACGTTGAGCGAAGCGGCCAAAACCAGTGAAAAAACAGCGATAAGGAAAAGTCTGGGGACGCTGAGGGACATGAACGTACTCCTGCGCGGATGGAAGCCGGCGAATGACCGGCGTCCCCCAATGTTGCGGTCTGTCCATGAACTGTGCCTGAAAGTGTCGGCGCCGTCATGTTACAACGGCGCCGCCAGCGGGCTCAGCGGTAAGTGCGGGACCAAAGGTTTTCGGTTGTCGCGAGGGTATCGGGCGTCACCACACGGCCTTTGGCAAGGCAGCCGTCCGGGCCGCAGCCAGGGTCTTCGCCCTTATGCAGCGCGATCAGCACCCGCACGAACTCTTCGGAATGCTTGAAGGCGTCGTAGGTGGTTGCAACGTCGATATAGCCCTCTTCCATCAGCGGCACGGCGCCGGGCAACAGGTCTTGCGTGGCGAGCCAGAAATGGTCCGGCTCCCCGGCGGGGGCCCAGCGGCCTGCCTCCTCAAGGGCTGATTGCACTGCGGTGATGGCAAAATCGCTCGCCACGAAGGCGCAGTTGGCCTCAGGGTTGGCGCGCAGGGCGTTGGCAAGGCCTGAGCGGAAGAGTTCAGGATTCCACTCGGTCGGCACCTGGGCAATGGTTGAGATCTCATCGCGCCGGGCGTCCACCTCGTTCCAGCCCTTGGAGCGGTTGACGGCGTTAATGTCCGTCAGCGCGCCCTGGAGTTCGATGCACTTGCCTTCCACGCCCTCCGCACCGAGGAGGTCGGCAAAGGCTTCGGCGGTGGTGATGGCCTGGTCGTAGCTGTCGCCGCCCACGTGGGCAGTTGGCGAGACATTTTCCGCCGCGCGGTCGAAGGTGACGAAGGGCACGCCGGCACCGCGCGCGGCGCGGATGGACGCGCCGATGGCACCGGCATCTTCAGCCCGGGCTGCCACGATTCCAACGCCGCGGGTCAAAAGATCCTCCACGTTGGATTGTTGGCGGCTGGGGTCCGCGTCGGCGACGTTGAAGATGAACTCAATGTCGACGCCGGCTTCTGCACCTTGGCGCTCAGCCTCGGCGATCATGTAGTCTTCCCACGCCTGCTCCAGAGGCTGGGTTTTGGAGTTCCAAGAAAAGCCCACAGTAAGGTCGGCCGCCGCTGCGCTCCCGGCGAGCGCGGTCGCGGCCACGGCAATTACAAAACGCTTCATCGTCTCTCTCCCTTGGGTTCGGCCGGGCGTTCCCGGTCCGTCGGTTCAGCCGTGCGCTTGGCCTTTCGGAGTTTTAAGCGCAGCGGCCCACATGGCGACGAAGATCACTGCGCCGCCGATGAGTTCGTAAAGGTATGGGTTCGCGCCCACGTGGTTGAGGCCGGAACGGATCACCTCGAAGGTGAGTGCGCCCAGAAGCACGCCCCAGAACACGTTGCCGCGCCCGCCGAACAGGCTGATGCCGCCCACCACGACGACGGCAACGGCGGTGAACTCCAGCCCGCGGCCGAGGAAGGTGGTGACCGACCCAACCTGCGCGGCTGCGAAAACTCCGCCGATCGCAGCCAGCACGCCGGCAAGGACGAAGCCCAGAAACACGGTCCGATCCACGGGGATCCCGAGGCGCCGGGCAGTGCCTTCATCATTGCCGATGGCGGTGGCGTTGCGGCCGAAGACGGTGTCGCGGTGGAGGATGTGGATGGCGATGAGGATTGCGAATGCGAACAGAATGTCGGCGAAGACTGGGCCCACCATCAGGTTGCCGAAGCCCCGCATTTCATCAGGCAAAACAATGACCTGGCTGTTCGTGATCTGCAGCGCAAGGCCGCGAAAGGCGATCATGGAGCCGAGTGTCGCAATGAGTGCGTTGACCTTCAGCACCACCACCACGAAGCCGTTGAAGGCGCCAAGGACAGCGCCGACCGCGATGGCAACCAAACAAGCGGGGAAGACCGGCCAGCCGTAATCCGTCATCAGGACGCCGGCGGCGGCCATGGAGACGAAGGCGGTGGAGCCGACCGATATGTCGAGTTTTCCCATCATGACGACGATCGCCATGCCGCAGGCGATCACCGTAATGGGCACCATCGCGTGGAGGAGGCCAACGAGATTGTCCGGCGAGATGAAGCCCGGCGACGCGGCGGTGAAGCCGGCAACCAGCGCCACCAGCACCAACGGAAAGCCGAACGTGAGGATCAGGCGGCCGAGCGTTGCCCCGCCCATCACGCCGCCTCCTGCGTTGTACCGTCGGAAAGGGCGGCGATGAGGCCCGCCTCGCTCGCCGTGCCCGGCAACTCGCCCACCACCACGCGCTTGCGCACGATGAGATAGCGGTGGCTGACTCGCATCAGCTCTTCAAGCTCGGACGAGATGAGGAGGATGGCCGCACCTTCGTCGGCAAGTTCCACGGCAAGGCGCAAGATGTCGGCCTTTGCCGAAAGGTCCAGACCGCGGGTGGGCTCGTCGAGGATCAAAATGTCGGGCTGGGTGGCGAGCCACTTGCCGAAGACCACCTTTTGTTGATTGCCGCCCGACAGCGTGCCGGCGATCTGCCCCGGCCCGGACACCTTGATAGACAAGGTGTCGATGAGCCGCTTTGCGAGCGCGCGCACC
>JBCDFB010000013.1:0-19547 GCA_039178655.1 Pseudomonadota bacterium
AGCGACGCCATAATCAAGATCATATGTCGAAATTGCGGCAATTGGCAGGCAATACCGTCAAAATGCCGTATTTCTGCTTGTTAGGGGAGGTTAAGTTAGGATTAATGTTTTATGGTTAACGTAAAAATTGGAATTCCCAACGCTCTCCGCAACCCTTGGCCTGTCCCGCCGTCACCGCGATTTTAGCGTGCGAGCGCGGGCCTTAGAGCACTCAAAAGGAACGCCGCCGCTGACGCGTCAACCGCACGGCGTCTGCGGCGTTCGGCCGCCTCAGCGTCCTCGCCCCACTCGTGGATGTTCCAGTCCTCATCCACGTGCGCAGCAGTCCACGCTGCATCGAAGGTGAGGTGCTCTGCCGCAACCGACACAGAGATGAATGCACTGCCAGTGAGGGTGGTTAACTGATGCAGCGCGGTAAGCGCGAGCGGATCTGACGGCATGATTTGCCGCAGGGCCGGCGCCAGGCCGTCCGGCTGCGCAACCGGCATGATCCCGGTCGTGGGTCTGACCTCCACCCCCAGCACGCGAGCGATGAAGGCGAGGATTGGATCCCAATGCGCTGCCTGACGGGCGACGAGGCCGGCCGGAGCATCTGCACGGTAAACAAGAAGGTCGTTGCAGCCGATGGCAACGATATCGTCAACCACGCCGCCGGCTGACCGAGCCACACCGTCGATCGCAGTGTTTGCGATGCGGGTGAGCGGCATCGTTTCGGGCAGAATGCGCTCGCCCTGCTCGGCCCACTCGGCAGCGATCGCACTGGCAACCGCCTCGGCCGAGAGAAGCGCACTTCCCGCGGGCGTGCGCACGGGTTTGCCGTCCAGTGTCACCTCAAAACCGCCCTTTGCCGCGCGGATGCTGGCCGCTTGATAAAACCGCTTCACGCCAGGGCTGTCGGATGCGGGCCGCTCGCCGTTGCTGCCGGCTGTCATGGCAGACACTCGTTCACCAGTTGCGGCAAATCCGCCATGCGCGTGGCGAATGCCTGCGCGCCGGCCTGCTTGAGGCGTGCAACGTCATGGTAACCCCAGGACACGCCGATCGCTTTTGCGCCTGCAGCCCGCGCCATCTCCATGTCGAACGCGCTGTCCCCTACGACCACAGTATGGATGGCATCTGCGCCTGTTTCGGCTAGGGCCAGATGCACCATGTCCGGCGCCGGCTTGGAGGGGGCGTCGTCGGCCGTCACCGTGGTTGCAAAGTGCCTTTGAAGCCCATGCCCTGCCAGAATGCGGTCCAGCCCGCGGCGGGACTTGCCGGTCACAACGCCCAAAACGGCAACCTGTGCAATTGCCTCGATTGCATCCAGCGTCCCCGGAAACAGCGGCTCCTTGGCCGCACCTGCCGCTGCGGCGTCCGCATAAAAATCCTTGTAGGCGGTGACAATGTCGTCGTGCGCAGCCGCTGCGCCTGCGGCAAGCCGTGCAACGGCAACGGGAAGGCTGAGGCCGATGATGCTCTTCACTTTCCCTGCCGAGGGCGGCTCCAGGCCGTGCGCCGCAAACGCCTTCTCCATGGCGTTCACAATGTGCCCGGCACTGTCCACAAGCGTGCCGTCACAGTCGAACAGAACAAGGCGAAGGGGACTCACGCGGCGTAAAATTCCTTGAGATGGGTGAGCGCGTGTTGCGCGATCTCAGGATCGGGATCGCGGGCAATGCGTTTCAGCACCGCTGCCATCCCGTCAACCCTCCCACGGTGTTCTGTGGCGCACATGAGCGCTTCGAACGAATGCCCGGCGCGATAGAGCTCCGCCACGAAGGCAGCGTCGAAGTCGAAATACTCATGGAGGTAGAACCAGAACGCCTGCGCTGCGGGGTTGTAATCCTCGGGCGCGCCCTCAAGGACGTTGAGGCACCAGCCTTTGACGTCGAACGCTCTGGGGAGCTCAAAGTGCTGGGTGAGAGCGGCAAAGCCCATGCAGCAATCATCAAGCCCATTGATGAACGCGCCTGCGACGGTGCGCGAATGCGGCCTCACTTGAGCGAGGAAACGCAGCATGTCTTCAAATGGTGGCACGTCTGCCCGGGCCGGTTCGCGATAGAAGGCGCCGAGCCAGCGCCCTGCAGCCGCCGCCCTCAAGGGATGGGAGTCACAGGCGGTGCGCATCATCTCCGGTCCCCTTGGCTTCCAGGTCTCCGGCAGATGGTAGAGCCCGTCATCCAGAATGATGATCGCGTCGACGATGGCATCGGCGGTCCCGGCAAGACCCACCCCGCGAGCGTCGCAGCCGCGGAGCCACTCTTCGACGACGCGATCGGCCGGCGGGCGCCCGGCAAGCAGGCTGTTGTAGCCAAAGGCGAGCGCTTCAGCCGGGTGATGCCCCATGCGTTCCGCGTACCGCTCCAAGTATGGCGCAAGCAGCATCCGCACGGCAGCCTCATCCATCTTCATGGGCGTCACCGCGCGCCCCGGCCGGTCGCCGAAGCGCCGGCCCAGCGCGACGTCGTCGTCAACGAGGGCCTTTTCGATGATGTCGACGGCGCAGGCGTAAAGGTGCTGCAGCTGGTAGGCACGGTTCTTGGAAAGACGCATGGGCGCCCCGCCAGCCTCGATGCCGAGTATTCTGTAGGCGGCGTGAAATGCGCGGGTGACGACCGCCTCCGGCTCGGTGCCGTGGACGCGGGGCAGATCCCGAAGTGCCGCCAAAACACCTTCGTATGTTGTGGGCCGCCCGTTGAGCGCCTGTTCCAGCCCGTCCAGCCCCTCTGCCAGCGTGATCGCGCGTGTCATAAAAACCCTCCGCGCCCTAATGTGGGGGTGGCGACGCGGGCGTCAGTGTTTGCGGTGGTCGACGATCCGCTTTGCCTTGCCCACGGAGCGCTCGATGGCGCCGGGTGCGGTGACGTTTGCCACAATTGTCACGCCCACGATGCTCTTCACCGCATGCTCCAGCGCGGCCTTGGCCTTCGGGCTGGCGCCTTCCACATCGCCCACATCCTCGCGGGCCTCCACGTGGACGGTCATGGTGTCGAGCCGCCCCTCCCGCCGCACCTCGATCAGGTAATGAGGCGACAAGGATTCTACAGTCAGAATCTGCTCTTCGATCTGGGTGGGGAAAACGTTGACGCCGCGGACGATCAGCATGTCGTCCGTCCGCCCTGTCACCTTTTCCATCCGCCGCATGGTGCGCGCCGTACCCGGCAAGAGGCGGGTGAGGTCGCCGGTGCGATAGCGGATGATGGGCATCGCTTCTTTGGTAAGGCTTGTGAAAACCAGTTCGCCCAGTTCGCCATCTGGGAGCGGTTCGCCGGACTGCGGATTGATCACCTCGGGATAGAAATGGTCCTCCCACACGTGAAGGCCGTCCTTGCTTTCAACGCATTCGTTCGCCACGCCCGGGCCGATCACTTCTGACAGGCCGTAAATGTCCACCGCATGCATATCGAATGCGGCTTCAATCTCATTGCGCATGGCGTTGGTCCACGGCTCGGCGCCGAAGATGCCAACCTTCAGCGACGTCTGCCGCGGGTCGATCCCATCTGCCCGGAACTGATCCAGGATCGCCAGCATGTAGGACGGCGTCACCATGATGACGTCGGGCCGAAAGTCCTTGATGAGTTGCACCTGCCGTTCGGTCATCCCGCCGGAGATGGGGACGACAGTGCAGCCCAGGGCCTCCGCCCCGTAGTGGGCGCCAAGCCCCCCGGTGAAGAGACCATACCCATACGCCACGTGGACCATGTCGCCGGCACGGCCGCCGGACGCGCGGATGGAGCGCGCCATGACACTTGCCCAAACATCAATGTCGGCCTTGGTGTACCCCACCACCGTGGGTCTGCCGGTGGTGCCGGACGAGGCGTGGATGCGGGCCACTTGCTCGCGCGGCACTGCGAACAAGCCGAACGGATAGTTGTCCCGCAGGTCGCTTTTGCGGGTGAAGGGGAAACGCCTCAAGTCGCTCAGCGAGGACAGGTCGTCGGGGTGGACGCCGGCCGCCTCGAACGCTGCGGTGTAAAACGGCACATTGCTGAATGCGTGGCGCAGGGACGACTTCAGCCGCTCCAATTGCAGCGCCTCGATTTCATCGCGCGAGGCCGTCTCGATGGGGTCGAGGATCGCGGTGTCCGGGGTGAGATCAGGCATCGGTTACGGGTCCTTGGGGGCGTCCTTGCCAGCAAGAAGGCTGCCGGGGATCGTGCGCGAGTGGCCGCGGAAGTGGGCGATCACCGTGCCGTCCGCCCGGCTCACCACCACATCGGTGATCCCTTGCCGGCCTTCGCGGTAAGTTTCACGGGCGCGGGCGGTGAGCACGTCTCCCCGTTCGGCGGGCGCCAGGTAGGTGATTGCGCATTGGCTCGCGACTGCCCTCTGGCCATGGGAATTGCAGGCAAAGGCGAAGGCAGAGTCCGCCAGCGCAAAGATGAACCCGCCATGGGCGATGCCGTGTCCATTGGTCATCTCCGCACGCACGGTCATGGACAGCGTGGACGACCCTTCCGTGGTCTCGCGAAGCACCATGCCTAGGTTCTGGCTCGCCCTGTCTTCGGCCCACATGGCATCCGCTGCCTGTTCCGCGACCGTCTTCACAGGCGGCCAGCGAAGGAGGGTTTGCGCTTTGCCAAAAACGCGCTCACCCCTTCCGCGTAGTCCGGGTGGCGGCCCTGCGCGCGCTGCAGATCGCGCTCAAGATCGAGCTGGGCATCGAGCGTGTTCGTTGCCCCTTGGTCAAACGCGCGCTTCATGGCGGCGAGACCGTCGGTGGGGAGAGCGGCAAGCTTCTGAGCCATCGCGTGCGCCTCGCCCATCAGCGTTTCGTCGTCGAACACGCGCCACACCAAACCCCAGCGTTCAGCAGTCTGCGCATCCACCTTCTCGGCAAGCATTGCCATGGCCTTTGCCCGCGCCGAACCCACAGCGCGCGGCAGGGTGAATGTGCCGCCCGCGTCCGGCACGAGGCCAAGATTGGCAAATGGCTCCAAAAAGACCGCTGACCGCGCGGCAATCATGATGTCGCAGGCGAGCGCCACGTTTAGGCCCGCACCGGCCGCCACGCCATTTACTGCAGCAATCACCGGCAGCGGCAGCGTCCTGATCCGCCGCACCAGCGGGTTGTAAAGACGCTCCAAGGTCTCTCCAAGGTCCGGCGGGGCAGCCCCTTCGCCCATGGCCCTGTCGGAAAGGTCTTGTCCTGCGCAAAACCCGCGGCCGGCGCCTGTGAGGATAACCGCGCGCACGCTCTTGTCGTCGGCAACCTGTGCGAATGCGGCGGCAAGTTCGTTGTGCATTTCCTCGTTGAAGGAATTGAGCTTGTTCGGGCGATTCAGCGTCAGCGTCACCACTGCGCCGCTCCGCTCCGACACCACAGTGCCCGGCATCTTCCCCTCCCGCGCGGGCCGTTGCGGCCTCATCGTTCCGCGGGCGAGGCTAGAGCAAGCCAGGGCCAGGTGTACACCGCCCCACAGGCAAAAGTGCGCTTGCCACCACAAGCGCGCAGAGCATGCGTGCTTTCGCGTGCGGCAGCCTCCTAAGAACGCAGCGCGCGCGCAAACCCGCAGTGGACGAGGCGGCGGATCGAGGCAAACGGATCAAAGCAACTTTTCGCCAGGCTGGTCCACTCCGCATGGCGAGAACTCCGGAATTGTCCGCAGGCGCCATGTTGGCGGCCACCGCGCGCGGGATCGTGGCTTCAGCGAAAGGATCACTCACCCATTGCCGCAAAGGCGTTGTCAACGCGGCCCGCTCCAGCGAGAACGCACCACTTGCGATGGGTGAGCGCGGGAGGCAGCACCGGTGAGTTCGTTTTTCCAGACCCATGAGGCGACGCTCAACCTTGCCATGGAGGCAGTGCGGGCCCGCGGTCACTACACGCCGTATCCAGAGGCGCCTTCAGGCCGCATTTACGGCGAGACCGCAAAGGATGACGGCGCCGCGGATTTTGCTGCCATTCTCAACACGACGTTCCCTCTCGACCAGCCGAGTGCCGGCGATCCTGTGGGGGCGGAAGCAAGCCCCTACGGTTTTGACCTCGGCATCACCTATCCGGCCGCGCCCGCTGACATGCTGGTCGCCGCCGCAAAGGCCGCAGGGCGCACGCTCGCGGCGGCTGCGGTCGACGACCGCGCGGGTGTGTGCCTTGAGATCTTGTCCCGGCTCAATGCCCAAAGTTTTCTCATGGCGAACGCGGTCATGAACACGACCGGCCAGGCGTTCATCATGGCCTTTCAGGCCGGCGGTCCCCATGCCCAGGACCGGGGGCTTGAGGCGGTGGCAACAGCGTACATGGCCATGTCCACGGTGCCGGGCGCTGTGCGGTGGGAAAAGCCCATGGGCAAGAACCCGCCCGCGGTCATGGACAAAACCTTTCGCATCACGCCCCGCGGCGTCGGCCTCATCATCGGCTGCGCGACGTTTCCCACCTGGAACTCCTACCCCGCGCTCTTCGCCAACCTTGCCACCGGCAACGCGAGCATTGTGAAGCCCCACCCCGCCGCGATCCTTCCCCTTGCGCTGACGGTGAAGATCGCGCGTGACGTGTTGGCCGAAGCAGGGCTTGACCCTAACGCCGTGATCCTTGCAGCCGATACGGTCGAGCGCCCCGTTACAATGGATTTTATCGGACACGACGACGTGGCGATGATCGACTTTACGGGCTCCAATGCATTCGGCGCGACCGTGCGCGCCCATGCCCGCGGCCGCCCCGTCTTCACCGAAGAGGCGGGCGTCAACCCGGTGGTGATCCTCGGGACGCCGTCGTTCAAGGGCATGTGCAACAATCTTGCGATGAGCCTCTCGCTCTATTCCGGCCAAATGTGCACGGCGCCGCAGTCGCTCTTCGTGCCGGCCGAGGGCATCGACACCGACGAGGGCCACAAGTCGTTCGACGAGGTGGGGGAGGGGATCGCACGCTCCCTGGACAAGCTGCTGGGCGACAAGGACCGCGCCATGGCCATCCTCGGCGCCATCCAAAACCCGGCCACGATTTCAAGGGTCGAAGAGGCCATGAAAGCCGGCTCCGTCGTGCGCCGCTCCACCCCGGTTGAGGGCGCGGAGAAGGCGCGCACGGCAACCCCAGCGCTGATCGCGGTCAACGCGTCAGACGAGGCGTGGAAGGAGGAGTGCTTCGGCCCCGTCGCCTATCTCATCCGCGCCGAAGACGCGCAGGCCGCCATTGCACTTGCAGAACAATCCGTGCGCGAGAAGGGCGCCATCACGGCATCGGTCTACGCCACGGATGATGCGTTGGTTGATGCGGCGGAAGAAGCGTTCGTCCGGGCAGGTGTTGCGCTCTCGGTCAATCTCACGGGCGGCATCCTGGTCAATCAGTCCGCGGCGTTTTCCGACTTTCATGTGACCGGCCTCAATCCTGCGGGGACCGCAAGCCTGACCGATCTCGCCTTCATCGCGCCCCGCTTCGGCGTGACCGGCGTGCGCAAGATGGCAGCATGATTGCCGATCCGGTCGCTGAGCGGATCGCCTCGCTCCCACCAGCCCGTCAGGACGAAGCCAAAGCCCTTCAAGCGCTCTTTGCCGATGTGACCGGATGGCGGCCAATTTTGTGGAACACGCTGATCGGCTACGGGCGGTACGCCTACACCTATGCATCAGGCCATTCCGGCACGTTCGCCGCCACAGGCTTTTCGCCCCAGAAGGCACGCCAGGCCGTCCACATTCTGCCTGGCTACACGGACTTCTCAGCAATCACCGATCGGTTGGGGCCGCACGAAAAAGGCAAATCGTGCATCTACATCAAGCGCTTGACCGATATTGATGAAGCGGTTCTCGCCGAGCTTATCCGCGCAGGCCTCGCCAACTTGAAGTCACCGTACGAGGTGGAGCCCACTTGAGGCATCGGCATCGGCATCGGCGCGTGACAAGATCGCCGCCTATGTGGAATATCTAGTCACACAACGAATGCGCCCGCGAAGACGGTGCACGCTTGGAGGACGCTCATGAAGTTTTTGACCGCAGCCGCCGCGGTGATGCTGCTTGCCGTGCCGGCGGCATCCGCCCAGGACGACGAACCCATCCGCATCGGTTCAGTGCTTTCGGCCACAGGTCCCGCATCGTTCCTGGGGGACCCGGAGAAAAAGACCCTGGAGCTCTACGTTGAGCGGATCAACGCAGATGGTGGCGTTCTGGGCCGTCCGCTTGAACTCATCGTTTACGACAGTGCCGGTGACGCCAACCAGGCGCGCACCTTTGCGACCCGCTTGGTGGAGGATGACGACATCGTTGCCATGGTCGGCGGGTCCACCACCGGCACGACGATGGCAATGGCCCCCATCTTCGACGACTATGAAATCCCGTTTATCTCCCTCGCCGGCGCGGTGGTGATCATCGACCCGGTGCAGCCGTTCATGTTCAAGACCCCGCACACCGACAAAATGGCGTGCGAGAAAATCTTTGAGGACATGCAGCGCCGCAACCTCTCCAAGGTGGGGATGATTTCCGGCACCGGCGGGTTTGGCAAATCCATGCGCCAGCAGTGCATCAACGTTGCCGGCAACTACGGCGTGGAGATCGTGGCGGACGAAAGCTACGGCCCGCGCGACTCTGACATGACGCCGCAGCTTACAAACATTGCCGGCACCGAAGGGATCGAGGCAATCGTCAATGCGGGCTTCGGCCAGGGCCCGGCGGTGGTGACGCGCAACAAGGCGCAGCTCGACATTCAGCTGCCCTTCTACCAGTCGCACGGGGTCGCTTCGAAATCCTTCATCGAGCTTGCGGGCGATGCGGCCGAGGGCGTGCGGCTTCCGGCTGCGGCGCTTCTGGTTGCCGAACAGCTCGCCGAGGATGACCCTCAGCGGGAGGTGGTGGTGAACTACAAATCCACCTACGAGGAGGCGACAGGCGAGCCGGTCTCCACCTTCGGCGGCCACGCCTATGACGGCCTGATGATCCTGGTGGAGGCGATTGAGCGCGCCGGCTCCACCGACCCGGTCGCCATCCGCGACGCGATCCAGCAGACGAGTGGCTTCATGGGCACCGCCGGTGAAGTGAACATGAGCAAGACCGACCACATGGGCCTCGACCTGACTGCATTCAGGATGCTGGAGATCCAGGGCGGCGACTGGACAATTGTCGAGTGAAGCGCGTTGCACTTTCCGCACTTGCGGCGCTCGCGTTGAGCGCCGCTGACGCGCGGGCCGAACCGGAAATTATCTCCTCCAGCGAGCGGTCGTGGGACGTGTTGTCGTCTGAGTATCCGCCGATCCGGCACGCCGCCCTCATCTGCCACTATCCGCCGCAGACTGATAATTACTTCTGCCTCGCCATCGGGTGCCGCGCTGCTGGGCAGATGGAGCCGTATGTCCTTAACGTTGGCGGCGACCCGTTCCCCGAAAACGCTTACGCTTTCACCGTTGACGGGACGCCTATCGCGGCGGTCCGCAGCACGAACGTGGGCCAGGATGACTCCCACACGCATGTCGGCGCGATCGGGCCGAGCGCCATGGACAGCCTCATCGACGCGCTTTCCGCCGGCAGCAAGGTCATTGTCACTTACAACACGTTCCGAGTGCGCTTCCCGTTGCGAGGGTTTTCGGCGGCGCTCAGCGAGGTGAAACGGGCGTGCGCGGGCTAGGCGGCGTTTCGCAGATTGAGGTTAGGGCGTGATGAGCGTGCGCTTATAAAGGTGCCAGGTGGCATGGCCGAGAACCGGCAGAATCAGGAAAAGCCCCAGAAAGAGTGGCGCCATGCCCAGAGCAAGGGCCGCCACAATAAACGCCGCCCAGGCCAAAAGCACGCCGGTATTGGTCTTAAAGGCATCCATGGAGATAAGCATTGCCGTGACGAAGTCGGCGTCCTTTTCCAAGAGCAGCGGCATGGAGACGACCGTCAGCGAGAAGGTGAGGAGCGCTGTCAGACCGCCCACCAGGATTTGGAAAGCAACCATTGCAAGGCCGGTGGGCGTATAAAGCATCTCAAAGGACGTCGTCATGTTGATGAGCGTCATGCGACCCAAAAACATGGCGAACGACATATGGGCAAAGAAGCTCCAGAACAAAAAGATGATGACAAGGATTGCCCCGATCCATGGAAGCTGCCGCCCCCGTTCGGCCCACACGACGCCGAGCACGCTTTTCCAGTGGAGCGGTTCTCCCTCACCAAGGCGCCGGCTCACCTCGTAGAGGCCGACGGCGGCAAACGGTGCAACCAGCGGAAACCCCAGCGAGAGCATCAGCGTCCAAACAAAGCCGCCCGCCCCCACCAGCGTGAGCACGAGGCCGGACACCACATAGAAGCCGCTGAAAAAGAGACCGAAGAGCGGTGCGCGAGAGAAGTCGCGCCAGCCCGCATAAAGGCTGTCCGACACGTCCGACAATGTGAGTCTGGCGATCTGCGGGCGCGCGAAGGCCGGCGTCGTGTCCTCGCTCATAAAGGCCTCCCCACCGCTCGGCGGCGGCGTTTTATGCCGCGCCTTGCTGCGGCTTTGTTCCATCCATGGTGTAAGCGGCTCCGGCCCGCGGCGTTGACCTTGGTCAAAATGGTCGCGGTCCTTGCCACCGCGGTTGTCCCCGCGGGCGCACAGAGCGGCTGGCAACCCTTTGAAACGCCTGAGTTTTTGGCCGGCACGCAAACCTGCGCAGGGGGCGGCGCGGAGGGCATCAGAACCTGCTTCGCCCTTGTGTGCCGTGCCAATGGCGCGCCGGAATTCTTGCTCCTGGAGGAACGGGACCCGCCACGCACAGTGGATGTTGCGGTTGTGGTTGATGGCCAAAAGGTCAGCAGGCTGCCCCTCGTCCCGCGCGGAACGGCATCCGGGCTTGCCTACGTACCGGCCCGCCACGCCGCCGTCGTCCAGCGGTTGAGGGAAGGGGAGCGGGTCGATCTGTTGGTCGGCACCCAGCGCTTGGCGTTCCCCAACGCGGGGTCCGCCGCAGCGCTCGGCAACGTCCTTCGCTTTTGCCGCGGCGAAGCGCCCGTGGAGACTTCCGTTGCACCGGCCGACCGACCGGCTGCGCCTGCGCCTCCCGCGTCCGACGCAGATGCTGCGGGCCGGGACGCGTTTGCCCGCTTGATCAATGAGGTTCGCCAAGAGCTGCAAGAGTACTGCGCGCCTGGCGAAACCGTCCGCCTTGCGCCCGGCACAATTGCAGGCAGGGCGGGCGACGTTGAAGTGGTGGTTGAACTTGGGCTGGCCGAATGCGGCTGGGAATTTGAGAACCACCCCTTCTGCGGCACGCGCAGCTGCACGGTCAGGACCTATAGCCTCGGCCCGGACGGCTACACCTTGGCGCGCGAGGCACTGCGGTGAGTGCGGAGTTGATGCAGTTTGCGTTCTCCGGCCTCACGGTCGGCGCGGTTTACGCCCTCGTCGCGCTGGGTTTTACGCTCATTTACAACGCCTCCGGCGTCATAAACTTTGCCCAGGGCGAGTTTGTGATGCTCGGCGGGATGACGACGGTCTTCATCGGCGCTGCGGGCGTGCCTCTCCCCCTTGCCGCAATTCTCGCGGTCGCCATCACGGTGCTGATTGGGCTCCTTTTGTGGGCGCTCGCTATCGAGACGGCGCGCGGCGCCAACGCCGTCACGCTCATCATCATCACCATCGGCGCGTCGATCTTCCTGCGCGGCGCCACCGAGGTTGTCTTCGACAAGCAGTTCCATGCCCTGCCCGCCATCTCCGGTGACGACCCGATCCGCGTGGCAGGCGCCGCGGTTTTGCCGCAGACGGTGTGGGTGCTGGGCGGCGCGCTCAGCGTTGTGGTGGTCCTTTACGCCTTCATGGAGCGCACGCTCATCGGCAAAGCAGTGATTGCGACTGCGGCGAACCGGATTGCCGCAAAGCTCGTGGGCATCAACACTGCCCTCATCGTGGGGCTTTCCTTCGGCATCTCGGCGGCCATTGGCGCGCTTGCCGGGATCCTTGTCACCCCCATCACGCTCACCTCCTACGATGTGGGGACGCTGCTTGCCCTTAAGGGGTTTGCCGCAGCGATGCTGGGTGGGATGGGCAATCCCGTGGGCGCTGTCGTGGGCGGGCTCCTCGTCGGGCTCATCGAAGCCTTCGGTGCGGGGCTCATCTCCTCACCATATAAGGACGCCTTCGCCTTCCTGGTCATCCTAGCGGTGCTCTTCTTCCTTCCTGCCGGGCTTTTCGGCCGCAAAAGCGTGGAGCGCGTCTAAGGCTTGCGCGCGCTCCGTTCGCCCTTTCTCGCCCCGCTGGTGCTCGCGCTCGCCGCCGTTGCTGTCTATGCGCTGGCGGACAGCAACTTTGTGCTGCGCGTTGCCTCACTCGTCTTCATCTTCGGCCTGGCGGCCATCGGCCTCAACATTTTGGTGGGTGATGCCGGCCAGGTGAGCCTCGGACACGCCGGCTTCTTGGGGATTGGCGCCTACGCCGTTGCCGTCCTGCCGCCGCAGACCGGGCTTCACCCCCTCCTTGCCGGCATCGTCGGCGTTGGTGTTGCCGGCGTCCTGGCGCTTGCCGTGGGTCGGCCCGTGCTTCGTCTCAAGGGCCACGCCCTCGCCGTCGCCACCCTTGGTCTCGGCATCTTGATCTTCATGGCGCTCACCAACGAGGCATGGCTCACCGGCGGGCCGGATGGGATGCGCGTTGAGCGCCTCACCCTCTTCGGCGAGCGTATCCGCGGCGCCACCAACTGGTACGTCATTACGGCCGTCGCCCTCGTCATCGGCGCGCTAATCGCGGCCTCGCTCAAGGCGAGCCCCACGGGCCGTGCCCTGCGCGCCCTCCACGACAGTGAGATTGCCGCCCTCACCGCAGGGGTGGATGTGGCCCGCTACAAGACCATCGCGTTTGTCATCTCGGCGGTCTACGCCGCGTCCGCCGGCGTGCTGCTTGCCCTGTTTGAGGGGTTCGTCACGCCCGATGTTGCAGGCTTCCTCACCTCCATCGAGCTCGTCACCATGGTGGTTCTGGGGGGCATGGGGTCCATCGTGGGCGCGGTCGTGGGCGCTGCCATCATCACCGCGCTTCCTCAGGTGCTCACGGTGTTTCAAGAGTATGAGCACATGATGCTTGGCCTCGTGATGATGGCTGCCATGATCGGCCTGCGCCGGGGCATCGTGCCGAGCCTGTTGCTGCTTCTCACCCTTCCCGGACGCCGCGGGAGGGACAAGCGGTGAGCGCACCTGACGCCCTGTCGGTGGACAATGTCTCCATCTCCTTCGGCGGTGTGAAGGCGGTGGATCATGTGTCGCTGTCGGCCGAGCAGGGCGCCGTCACCGCCATCATCGGCCCCAACGGCGCGGGCAAGACAACGCTCTTCAACATCCTCTCCGGCCTTTACCAGCCCACGGCGGGGACCGTCCGCCTCTTCGGTGAGGATGTTACCGGCATGCGGCCCGACAGGCTCGCTGCGCTCGGTCTGTCGCGGACGTTCCAGAACCTGCAGGTGTTCTTCCAGATGTCGGCGGCTGAAAATGTCATGGTCGGCAATCACCTGCGCGAAAGCCACAATCCATGGCGTCATCTTCTGCCGCTTCCGTCCATGATCGCCCGCGAGCGTGCCGCCAAGGCCGCCGCTCTCACCGAGCTGAAGCACGTGGGCCTTGCCGACGTGGCGGACGAAGCCGCCGACAGCTTGCCCTACGGCTCGCTCAAGCGCTTGGAGATTGCCCGAGCGCTGGCGGCAGGCCCGCGCGTTCTCCTGCTCGACGAGCCTGCGGCCGGATGCAACCGCGTGGAGACTGAGAGCCTGTCAGAACTCATCCGTCGCCTCGCCCAGGAAGGGCTGACGGTCGTTCTGGTGGAGCATGACATGGCCATGGTCATGAGCCTTTCCGACCGGGTGCTTGTGCTCGACCGCGGCAGCGTCATCGCCGACGGCCCGCCCAAGGCCGTGCGCGACGACCCGGCCGTGCGCGCCGCCTATCTCGGGGCCGACGCCTGATGCTGGAGGTGACTGATCTGCGCGCGGCCTATGGGCGGATCGAGGTGCTGCACGGCGTGTCGCTCACCCTGGCGCAGGGGGAAATTGTCGCCATCGTCGGCGCCAACGGCGCCGGCAAGACGACCCTTCTGAAAACCCTTGCCGGCGTCCATCCCGCCGCTGGCGGCCGACTGCGCTACGATGGCAAGGACATCACCCTGGCGCGCCCACATGCCCGGGTGGCTGCCGGTATCTCGCTGGTGCCCGAGGGACGGCAGGTGTTCGGCCCCTTGTCGGTGCGCGACAACCTGCGGCTCGGCGCCTACCGCAGCGACGCCGGCGATGGCGACATTACGGAGATGGAAGAGCTCTTCCCCATTCTCGGAGAACGACGGGACCAGCCGGCCGCCAGCCTGTCGGGCGGACAGCAGCAGATGCTTGCGATCGCCCGCGCGCTCATGGCCCGCCCGCGCCTCCTCCTGCTCGACGAGCCTTCCATGGGTCTTGCCCCGATGATCGTTGAGCAGATCTTCGCCACGTTGCGCGCGCGTCACGGCGCCGGCAATCTCACGATTTTGGTGGTTGAGCAGAACGTCTCCGCAGCGCTGAAATTTGCCCAGCGCGGCATTGTGCTTGAGACGGGCGACATCGCGGTTGAAGGCCCCAGCGCAGCGCTCCTTGCCGACGGCCGTGTCCAGCGCGCCTACCTTGGCCACTAACCGGCATAGCTGACATTTCAGCTTCGTTCATCCCGCAGTTGCCTTTTGCGGTTTATGGCTGTCGGGCTTAACCATGGTGAAAGGTCCGCCACAGGACCTTGTGACAGGCTGTTGTGCAGTGCACAAACCTGAAAGCGCTCGGGCTGATTGGGCGGGCCCGATGTGGAAGGGGTGATGAACGAGACAACCGTTGTGTCCTTGCAGGAGGCGCTCGACGCCCGCACCGGGCCGACGCAGAGCGTGTCGCTCGACGATCTGCGTCGCCGCCAATCCACCATTCCGCTTGATCGCTGCCATGCGGCCTTTGTGGACATGTCCTTTGAACTCAAGCTCAAAACACAGCACATTCCCGTTTTTCAGAAGCTGTCGGTGGCGTTTCCGCGCGGGCGCAAGATGGCGGTGCTTGCCCACGCCGGGGCTGGCAGCGACACGATGCTGGAACTGTTGCAGCAGCGCGTGGCGCCCACGCGCGGTCACGTGTTGATCAGATCGCGAATTTCTTGGCCGTCCCATTCCATTCAGTTTCTGGAGCAACGGCTCAGCGTGAAAGACAATGTTGTCTTTCTCGCAGCCGTGATCGGCCTGCCTCAGCAAGATTTCCTTGCAGCAGTCACCAATTTCTGTCAGCTAACCGCGAAGACGATGCGTGAGCCTGTACGCAACCTACCCATATGGGCACGGCGGCGATTTGCATTCCTCACGTTGGTTTCATGCAACTTTGATTGTCATTTGCTGGCGCAGCCATTTCGGCCAAACTCAATGAACCTTCAGGCCGATGAAGCCGCCCACGCAGAGGCGTTGTTGTTTGGGCGCGACTATTTGATCACGATCGAGCACACACGGCAAATTCCCGCCAATTGTGATCTCGCTTACATTCTCTACAACGGTTGGCTTTATGGTTTTGATGATGTGGGAGAAGCAGCGGCCATCTTCGACGGCTTGCCAATCCCCGAAGGCGTATCGGCACGCCCGCAGCGGACCGAAGAGGACGACGACGACGATGATCCCGGCGAAACGATCCTCTGAACCTGCGGCTGCTGTTTTTGCAGAGCCCACGTAATGAGTGAAAAGAATCTCGTCCCGGTTCCAGAGCCAGACGAGCGGCGCGCCGCCATGCGCCGCGCGCGCATGGAACGGCGGCGGGCCATGGCCCAGCGCAACACGTCTCAGCCCGCCACCGCGGAGGCCGACAGCGGGCCAGTGGCAAGGGCAACCCCTGCCGCCGTACCTCTGCGTGCGGAAGCCTTTGCCATGCCGCCGCGGGCGCAGGTGGACCGCAGCGGCTCCAAGTTCGGCCAATTCATCCGCACCATGTTCGCGCTGTTTGTGCTGGCGCCCACGGTCATCTGCATGCTGTTCTACGGCTTTGTCGCGTCGGATCAGTACGCCACGCATAGCGCGTTTGCGGTGCGCGGCGCCTCCAGTTCCTCCTCCGCCATCGACCTTGGCAGCATCTTCTCCATGGGCGGCACTGCGACCGATTCAGAAACGGCGGACAGCTATATTCTGCAAGAGTTTATCCACTCGCGTGAAATGGTGGAATATCTTGTCGCCGAGGCGAACTTTCTGGAAATCTACTCCCGCGGGTCGGCCGATCCCTACTACCGCCTGGATCCGGAAAGCTCCATCGAGGGCCTCGTTTCCTATTGGCAGATGATGAGTTCGGTTGAGTTCGACACCGACACCGGCATCATCAGCCTCATTGTTCGGGCGTTCAGACCGTCGGACGCGGAGGCCATTACCCGCAAGGTGATCGAACGGTCTGAAGCCTTGATCAACGAACTCTCCCAGCGCGCCCGTGAAGACAGTCTGCGCACCGCCCGCGAAGAGGTGGGAATTGCGGAAAATCGCTTCGCTGAAACGCGCAAAGCGCTGGCCGCCTACCGGGGCAGCGAGAGGGAAATCGACCCCACGGCGACGGCTCGATCCAGACAAAGCGTCGTGGCCGCGCTTGACGGCCAGTTGGCGGAGCGGGAGGCCGAGCTGCGTGCGTTGCGCTCCACCATGAGCGAGAATGCGCCGCGCGTGGTCTACGTGCGCAACCAGATCGACGCGCTGGAACGGCAGATTGCCACCGAACGGCTCAGCGTTGCGGTCCAAGATGGCTCTGATCAACCGGTTCTGACCGAGCGCCTGTCCCGGTTCGAGGAATTGACGGCCGAGCGCGAATTTGCAGAGCGCGCGTACGTCTCCACGCTCACGAGTTTGGAGCTGGCGCGTGTGGAGGCGCTCAAGCAGCAGCGTTACCTCGCGGTCTTCGTGCGCGGATCAGCGCCGGAAGCCTCCACCTATCCGGAAGGCATCCGCTGGACGCTGATCGTGTTCGGGTCGCTGTTCATCGCCTGGGGCGTGGTTGCGCTCATCGGCGCCGCAATCCGCGACCGCGTGGCCTGAGCGGTCAGGACCGGCGTTCGGCGACGAAGCGTGAGGCTTCGCGCAGAATGTCGGCCTTTGACCCGAAGGCATGGAGTTCATTGGCGGCAGCGTCCACTGCCTCTTTGAGCAGCGCGCGCGCCGCGTCTGCGCCCAAAAGCTGCGGAATGGTCGCTTTGCCGTAAGCGTCATCCTTGCCGACGCGCTTGCCCATCTCCTCCGCGGTTCCTTCAAGGTCCAAAAGGTCATCGGCAAGCTGAAATGCCTCGCCGAGCCGCGCACCGAAACGAGAGAGTTTCTCCCGTGCCGCTCCATCGGCGCCGGCAACAATGGCGCCGGCCTCGCACGAAGCTTTGATGAGCGCTCCGGTCTTCATGGACTGCATGAGCCGCACGCCGTGCGCATCAAGACCCAGCGCATTCAGATCGCGATATTGGCCGCCGACCATGCCCGCAAGGCCAGAGGCGCGCGCCAGCAAAAGCGCAAGGGGACCGGCCCGGTCCTGCGGGACGGCCGGTCCTGCAATCAGCTCGAACGCCAGCGCCTGCAGGCCATCACCCACAAGGATGGCAGTCGCCTCATCGTAGGCGCGGTGGACAGTGGGGCGGCCGCGGCGCAGATCGTCATCGTCCATATCCGGCAAGTCGTCGTGCACAAGGCTGTATGCGTGCAGGCACTCGAACGCTGCGCCAACCGCCGCCGGGCCATCCTCCGGGGACAGGTCGAACAGCCGCGCGCACTCAATGACCAGGAAAGGGCGGAACCGCTTTCCGCCCCCCAGCAGCGTGTATTCGCACGCCCCCACAAGGTCGCGTGGGCTCATCCCGTCATCGCGCAATCCTGCCAACATTGCGGCAAGGACGGAATCGGTCGCCTCCGCTGCCTCGCCGAGCGCCTCTTCAAACCCCATCGACGGCCGCCTCTTGTGGTTTCCTCCGTGCCGACCATAGGAGAGTGCATTGCAGGGCGTCACGCATTGCAGGTGAGGGAACCCTTTGGGTCGCATCGTTCGGTTAACTGCTGTGACTTTGCTGGCGATTGCCGCAGTGCCGCTGGTGCTGAGCGTGGTATACGCGTTCGTCAATCCGCCTTCGCTTCCCGTGTTGCGGAAGGAGTGGGCAGGCGAGCAGGTGGCGCAGCGTTGGGTGCCGCTTGATGAGATTTCGCCCGATCTGGTGCGTGCCGTGATCATGGCGGAGGACGCGCGCTTTTGCCTGCACTACGGGGTTGACCTGCGCCAGCTTCAGATTGTCGTGCGGGAGGCGCTGGAGGGCGAGCGGCCCCGTGGCGCCAGCACCATCACCATGCAAACGGTCAAAACGCTGTTCCTCTGGCCGGACAGGGACTACCTGCGAAAAGCCATTGAGGTGCCGCTCGCCCTCTGGATGGATCTTGTTCTGTCCAAGGACCGCATCCTGGAGATCTATCTCAACAGTGCCCAATGGGGACCGAGCACCTACGGCATCGAGGCGGCCGCGCAGCGGGCCTTCGGCCGGGATGCTGCGGCGCTCAGCAAGAACCAGGCGCTGGCGCTCGCCACCGTTCTGCCTGCACCTGCTGCACGCGATCCGCGCCGGCCATCCCGGCGCCAGCGGGCTGTGATGGCCCATGTATCGCGCGAACTTGCGCGGGCGCCCTGGGTGTTCAGCTGCCTTTCAGCCCGGCTCCGGCCCTGACGGGCACGGCTGCTTGGCTCAGCGTTTCGGTTGCCGACTGTTGCAAAGGCGATTTTACGCACATATACCGCGTGATCCCAATTTTGCGCCGGGACAACCGGGTTTAAGGAGGCAACGATGGCTGTCCCCAAGCGGAAAGTCAGTTCCATGAAGCGCGGCTTCCGCCGCTCCGCCGACGCGCTGAAGGCGCCCACCTACGTGGAGGACAAAGAGTCAGGCGAACTGCGCCGGCCCCACCACATTGATCTGAAGTCGGGCATGTATCGCGGCCGTCAGGTGCTCCCCGCCAAAGACGCCGACGATGCGTAAAGCAGCCTAGCTGCTGTGCGAGTGGCGCTGTTTGGCGTCCACGACGAACCCGTCATCCTCGTCCTCATCGCCCGCGAGTGGGTGTGCTGAATGCTCATCGCGGCTCGGAACCGGTTGAGGCGTTGACAGCGCCGCTACCCGCGCCTGCATATTTGCAAGCTCCGCCTTCAGCGTCTCCACGTCGTTGGCCAGCTTACTCTCTCCGTTCGGGCGGGCTGGCTCCGGCGCCGCCTCCGCGGCAGTGCTTGGCGGCGCGTTGGTGAAGGGCATGAACATGCGCATGGAGCGCTGGAACATGTCCATGTTCGCGCGCACCTGCTCTTCAACCGCGTTGATCGCCTGCGCGCCTATGGCTTGATTGAGGTGGCGGCCAAGCTTTTCCTGCTCCCGCGCAAACGATGCGAGCGAGTGTTCAAGGTACGCCGGCACGACACTTTGCATTTGTCCATCGTAGAACGTGATGAGCTGGCGTAGGAATGCGATGGGCAATAGTCCTGTGCCGCGGCTTTCAGCATCAAAAATGATCTGACCCAGGACACCGCGAGTAATATCCTCCGATGTCTTTGCGTCTTGGACGATGAACTCTTTGCCATCGCGAACCATTGCTGCCAAATCGTCCAATGTGACGTAGGCGCTCGTGCGCGTATTGTAGAGCCGCCGGTTCGCGTACTTCTTAATGACGATTG
>JBCDFB010000014.1:0-19387 GCA_039178655.1 Pseudomonadota bacterium
CGGCCAGAAGCTGGAGCGGTTCGGCAAGACAGTCCTGGCACGGCCTGAGCCACAGGCCATGTGGCCGCCTTCAGCCCCCGGCAAGTGGACCCCCGATGCCACCTTCCAGCCGGCGGGGGAGGACGAGACGCGGGGCCGCTGGGACAGGCCAATGCCGGACTTTGCCGTCGGGCTTGGCAAGGTCACGATGGTGTGCCGCACGGGGCAGAACTGGCACGTGGGCCTCTTCCCGGAGCAAAAGCCCCATTGGGATGCGGTGCTCGGCGCCGTCAGCGACCTGCCGCAGCCCGAGGTGCTGAACCTGTTCGGTTACACGGGCGCAGCCTCGCTGCTTCTGGCGGCGCACGGCGCCCGGGTGACCCACGTGGACGCGTCTCGAAAAGCGATCGCGTGGGGCAAGGAATGTCAGGCCGCATCGGGCCTCAACGATGCCGCGATCCGCTGGATGTGCGATGACGCGCAGAAGTTCGTGGCCCGGGAAGTGCGGCGGGGGCGCACCTATCACGCGATCTTGCTCGATCCGCCGAAGTTCGGCCGCGGCCCCAAAAACGAGACCTGGTCCATCTTTGAAGATCTGCCGCTTCTGATGGCGGACCTTGCGCACCTGGTATCGCGAGAAACCCGCATCGTTATTTTGACCGCGTACGCCATACGCGCGTCAGCCCTTGCCGTTGGCCGCACCTTGAGCGCCGCGTTCGCCGACCGCGGCGGCCACGTGGAGGCCGGCGAACTTGCGCTTTCAGATGCGCACGGCAGGCTGCTTCCCACATCTATGTATGCGGAGTGGCGGCCGTGACGCGCCCAGGCTCAGTCAAGCGGATTACGTCAACGGCGAACCCGCTCATCAAGGCCGCGCGGGCGCTCCACCAACGCAAGGCCCGCCAGGAGAGCGGCCTTTTCCTGGCCGAAGGTCAAAAGCTGGTGCGGGACGCCATGGGCGTGGGTTGGGTCCCGCACATGATTGTCGCGCTGGAACCTTCTGGGGACGATGACCCTGCCGCGCAGCTCGCGGCAAAGGTGCGCGCAGCGGGCGCCGATGTGGTGTTCGCCAACGCCTCAGTGATGGAAAAGCTCGCGCGGCGGGACAACCCGCAGACGGTGATAGGCGTCTTCGAACAGCGCTTTGCCGACTTGGCGGCGATGGGATCGGGCACAATCGTTGCGCTGGAGGCACCGCGTGATCCCGGCAACGTCGGCACCATCGTGCGCACGGCCGACGCTGCGGGCGCCTCCGGCGTCATCCTCGTCGGTGCGTCCGCAGACCCCTTCGGTGTGGAAGCGGTGCGGGCCACGATGGGCTCCATCTTCCATGTCCCCATCGCGCGCACGGACGAGCAGCGCTTTGTAGCATTCGCCAAGAAATTTCGGGGGCGGATCGTCGGCACTCATCTTTCAGGCACCAGCGATTACCGCACTCTCTCGCCGGACGAGCCGCAGATGCTTGTTATGGGAACCGAGCAGGCCGGCCTCACCGATGGGCTGGCTGCGGCGTGCGACCGGCTGATCAGAATTCCCATGGCAGGGGCTGCCGACAGCCTCAACCTTGCCGTTGCCACCGGGATTGCCCTTTACGAACTGCGGCGCCCGTTCCTCTAAAGCCTGGTCAGCCGAGCTTGGCCTCCACCGCATCCCAAAACAGCGAAGCAACGTTTGGTCCGCCAAGTTTTTGTACGGCGCGGATCCCCGTAGGCGAGGTGACGTTGATCTCTGTGAGGCTGCCGTCGATCACGTCCAGACCGCTGAAGAGCAGGCCCATCTCTTTTAGGCGCGGGCCAACGCGGGCGATGATCTCCCGTTCCCGCTCCGTCAAATCGGTCGTGTTGGCAGCCCCGCCGCGGACCATGTTCGATCTTATTTCACCCTTGGGCGGCACGCGGTTGACGGCGCCGGCGAACTCTCCATCGATGAGGATGATCCGCTTGTCCCCCTCGGTCACCTTGGGCAGGAAACGCTGGATGACGGCAGGTTCGCGCCAGACGCTTTCAAACATATCAAGCAGCGAGTTGAGGTTCGGATCGTCCACCCCGATCTTGAACACCGCGGCGCCGCCGTTGCCGTAAAGGGGCTTGACGACAATGTCGCCATGGCTCTCGCGAAACGCGTGGATCACCTCGCGATCTCGGCTGATGAGCGTCGGCGGCATCAGGTCGCCAAACTCCAGCACAAAGAGCTTTTCAGGCGCGTCGCGCACGCCCTTCGGATCGTTCACCACCAGCGCGCCGGAAAGTTCCAGAAGGTGGGTCGATGTCACGTAGGCCATGTCGAATGGCGGGTCCTGCCGCAACAGAACCACGTCCACGTCGGTGAGCGCGGTGAGCTCCTTAGGGCCGAGTGTGGCGTGGTTCCCTTCTTCCTCACGCACTGTCAAAGGTTCCAGCGCGGCGCTCACCTTCCCTTGCAAAAAGGTGAGCCGATCCGGCGTAGTGTGAAACAGCGTGTGGCCCCGCCGCTGCGCCTCCACCAACAGCGCAAAGGTGGAATCGGCCGCAATGTTGATGCCGCCGATTGGGTCCATCTGGACCGCCACTGTCGCCATAGGGGGCTCCCTTCGATAACCGGGAGCCTGCCTGGACGATGGTGCACGCCCGCGCAAGTGGCCCGGACGGCACTGCGTTAACGCGCAGCCTTCAGGGCAACTGCTTGGCGGTAAAGGGCGCGCCGGTCCCGGCCGGTCTCCCGCGCCACGGCCCCCGCGGCAGCGCTCACCGGCATTTGGGCGAGTGCCTCCAAAAGCAGCCTCTCCACTTCGGCGTCCGAAACATCGCGCACTTCATCTTCCGGCGGCGCGATGACGATGACGATCTCGCCTTTCGGCGGCGCAGCCCCCAAGCGCGCCGCCAGCACATCCAGCGTGCCCCGCTCAACGGTTTCAAAACGCTTGGTGAGCTCGCGCGCGACGGCGGCCTCTCGCCCGCCCAGCCCGTCAAACAAGTCCGACAGTGTGTCGGCGAGACGATGGGGCGCTTCGTAAAACACCAGCGT
This sequence comes from Pseudomonadota bacterium, assembly GCA_039178655.1. Taxonomy (GTDB): domain Bacteria; phylum Pseudomonadota; class Alphaproteobacteria; order Rhizobiales; family Amorphaceae; genus Acuticoccus. The sequence continues at coordinate 2,983 of JBCDFB010000014.1, forward strand.
GGCGGGCACCTTTTGAAGCGAAGCGATGCGCGTTCGGCGCTGGCTCGCCTTGGCCGGCAGGAACCCTGCAAACATGAAGCTGTCGGTGGGCAGACCGCAGACTGAAAGCGCTGCGATGACGGCGGACGGGCCGGGGACGGTGTGGACCGCGAGTCCTGCGTTCCTCGCTTCGGCAACCAGCCGATAACCGGGGTCTGAGATGAGGGGCGTGCCTGCGTCAGACACAAGGGCAACGGACCGGCCCTGCGCGAGTGCTGCAAGAATGCGCGGACGTTGGGTTTTCGCGCTATGCTCGTCGTATCGCAAAAGCGCCGTCTCGATGCCGTAGTGGGCGAGCAGTCGGCCGGTGTGGCGCGTATCCTCCGCAGCCACGTGGTCTGCACCGGCAAGGGTGTAGAGCGCTCGAAGGGTGATGTCTTTCAAGTTGCCGATGGGTGTCGCGACCACATGAAGGCCGGGCGGAGCGGCAGTTGCTTGGAAGGCGCGGCCGTCAACTTGAAACGTGCGAGCGCCCAAAACGCGTCTCCGGGTTGAAAGACACGCGCTCAATGATAGAGGATCGCGTGGTGCGCAAGTTAATCACCATCTTCAGCAAGCCGCGCCTATGCGCTGTGGGCCTTGCCGCCCTCGTGGCTGCGTGCGGCGGCGGCGTTGAGGTGCCCACTGCGCCCTCCATTGTGGCCCAAGGTCCGCTGCCCCAGGAGGAGCGCGTGATCGGCGACGGCTCGGTCACCATTGCGATGCTGCTGCCCATCACCGCGGGGGGCAGCGCCAGCGGCCTGGCCCAAGCCTTTCAAAACGCTGCAGAGCTTGCCCTTGACGAGGTGGAGACGGACAGCGTGCGGATCGTTGTGCGCGACACCGGCGGCGAGACAGACAAGGCGCGCGCTGCCGCAGAAGCGTCTGTCACCGGCGGCGCCCAGCTTATCCTGGGGCCCGTATTTGCCCCTGCGGTTTCCGGTGCAGCCGTGGCAACGCGCAGCGCGACAGTCCCGCTGATTGGTTTTTCGACCGATGCAAGCCTTGCCGGGCGCGGCGTGTACCTTTTGAGCTTTCTGCCGCGGCAGGATGCAACGCGCATCGTCCAATATGCATCCGAGCAAGGGATAAGGTCCTTCGCTGGTCTGGTGCCCGACAACGGCTACGGCCTGGTGATGGAAGCCGCCTTCCGAGAGGCTGTGGCGGCCCGCGGCGGGCGTGTCACCACAGTGGAGCGCTACGCGCCGGGCGAGATCGACGGTGCGGTGAGCAGGCTGTCCGCCGCCGGAGCATTTCAGGCCCTCTTTGTCCCGAACGGCGGTGACGACCCGGCCGCCGCCGCAGCGGCGCTGGCATCGCGGGGGGTCAACACGCGGCTTCTGGGCAGCGGCCAGTGGGACAACCCCGCCGTCCTCAGCGCACAGGGCCTTTCCGGCGCGTGGTTCCCCGGCCCTCGGGAAGGCAGCTTCCAGAACTTTGCGCGTCGCTACCAACAAAAGTACGGCGCCGAGCCGCCACGGACCGCTTCGCTTGTTTACGACGCGGCCCTGCTTGCCAACGGGCTTGTGGGAGCGCGGGGCGGCGCAGCCTTCAGCAACCGCTCGCTGGAAAACGCTGAGGGTTTTGTGGGCGTGGACGGGATTTTCCGGCTTCGCTCCAACGGCCTGTCGGAGCGCGGGCTGGCCGTTTACGAAGCAACGGGCGGCGGCAACGCGCGAACCGTCTCCGCCGCGCCCACAAACTTCGACCGCTCGTTCTAATGGCCGGTCCGGCCCGCTGTGCGCCGACGGTGTGAGCGCATGGCGAAGGTGCTCATCATCATCGCCGGCGGGATTGCCGCCTACAAAACGCTCGACGTCATCAGGCGGCTGCGCGAGCGCGGATACGAGACACCGGCAATTCTGACAAAAGCCGCTCAGGAGTTTGTCACGCCCCTTTCCGTGGGGGCCCTTTCCAACGCGCCGGTGATTACCGACCTCTTCGACCTCGATCAGGAGCGGGAGATTGGCCACGTCCGCCTTGCCCGCAGTGCCGACCTTGTTCTGGTGGCGCCTGCAACGGCCGACATTCTGGCGCGCATGGCCCACGGGATGGCAGACGACATGGCAACTGCCGCGCTCCTTGCCACTGGCGCTCCGATTTTGGCCGCACCGGCCATGAACCCCTTCATGTGGGCACACCCGGCGACCGCGCGGAACGTGGCACAGCTCCAAGCGGACGGCGTCAGCTTCATCGGGCCTGAAAGCGGTGAGATGGCGGAGCGGGGCGAGGCCGGAACGGGGAGGCTCTCAGAGCCAGCAGACATCGTGGCGGCCGTGGAACGCATGTTGATACCGCCGCAATCCCTTGCGGGGCTGCACGTGATCGTCACATCCGGGCCCACCCACGAGCCCATCGACCCGGTGCGCTATATCGCGAACCGCTCGTCCGGCCGGCAAGGGCACGCCATCGCAGGCGCTGCAGCACGCGCCGGCGCCCGCGTCACGCTGGTCAGCGGGCCGGTCCGCATTCCGCCGCCCGCCGGCGTCGATCTTCTTGCCGTGGAAAGCGCGCGGGAGATGCTGGATCAGGTGGAGGCGGCACTTCCGGCAGATATTGCTGTGATGGCGGCTGCCGTTGCCGACTGGGGCGTTGAGCCGCTGCCTCATAAGTTGAAGAAATCCGCCACGCCGCCTGCGCTTTCACTGCGCGAAAACCCTGACATCCTGGCAACCCTCTCACGCCATCAAAAGCGCCCTCGTATCGTCGCCGGCTTCGCCGCCGAGACGCAGGATGTGGTCGCCAACGGGGCGGCAAAGCTTGCCAGGAAAGGATGTGACTTCATTCTTGCCAACGACGTGTCGCAGGGCGTCTTTGGCGCTCACGTCAATAAGGTCCACCTGATCTCACATCACGGCGTTGAGGAGTGGCCGAAGATGACAAAGGACGAGGTCGCCCGCCGCCTGATGGATCATGTGGCGCGCCTTCTCAGCGATCAGTCCACGTAGCGGGTCGCCGCGCTTTCAAGAAGTGCGGCGACGGCATCCACCTGCTTGCGTCCTGCTGCCACTTCCGCATCAAGCGCCGCCTCCAGCGCCGCCACGTGCTTGAGCCGTTCGATGACCGAGTCGAGCTCAGAAAACGGCACGGTGACGACGCCATCGCGGTCGGCAATCACCATGTCTCCGCTTGCCACCATCCGACCGCCGATGGTGACGGGAAATCCCACCTTCCCGGGACCGCTGGTGAAGGGCGAGGCAGGGTTCAGCCCGGTGCACCAAATGGGCAGCCCCGCCGCCATAAGACCTTCATAGTCGCGCACCGGCCCGTCAGTCACGAAGGCGATACCGCCGTTGTTGCGCAGCATGCCCATCGTCCTGTCCCCCGCAGCGGCGCACCCCTGATGGCCTTGAAACGCACAAACGAGCACATCACCCGGCTGAACGAAGGAGAGTGCGGCAAACGTTGCCAGAACGTCGGCCGGACCGGGGTCTGCGGTCAACGCGGGTCCGGCCACACTGACCGGCAGCCCGCGCCCCTGAAGCGGTTTGATCTGCGGGTCGAGCGCGCCGGTGCCGTCCATCGCGTCCGCCACAAAGCCCGTGGGCACACCTTGAAAAGCTGCGATCTGCTCCGCAGTGGGCCGGGTCACGGCACGGTTCACCACGAGTTTCGGCGGGTCTTCGATCATGCTCAGCAATCCAAACAGCGCTTCAATACCCCGAAGGTGTACAGCACCCCGTACGCCGCGCTAACCGGATTGCCATGATTACGGTGCACTTCCAGATGCTCTCCCACGGCGAAGGCCTGTCGCCGCGCTACGCCACAAAGGGTGCGGCGGGGCTCGACCTGCAGGCTGCCGTGCCGGACGACACGCCGCTGACGCTCGGACCGATGGAGCGTGCTGCCGTGCCGACAGGCATGATCATGGAGATCCCGGAAGGCTATGAAGGGCAGGTGCGCCCACGCTCAGGCCTAGCCGCGCGGCACGGCATCACTTTGGTCAATGCGCCGGGCACCATCGATGCGGACTATCGCGGTGAAGTGAAAGTGCTTCTCGTCAACCTCTCCGCCGAGGCCTTCACCGTGCGGCGGGGCGAGCGCATCGCCCAGGTGGTGTTTGCGCCTGTGACCCGTGCCGAGCTTATCGCCACCGACACGCTTAGCAGCACCGAACGGGGCGCGGGCGGCTTTGGCTCCACAGGCCGATGAGGGCACTTTCCGGGGCCGTGCGCGCGTGAGTTTTTCGGCGGAAGAGGATGATCGCTATGCCCGGCACCTGGTGCTTGCCGGTGTCGGCGGGCCGGGGCAGCAGGCACTGAAGGCGGCCCGCGTCCTGATTGTCGGCGCCGGCGGCCTGGGCGCGCCGCTCATTGCTTACCTTGCCGCCGCAGGTGTCGGCACCCTGCGCATTGCTGATGACGACACCGTCGCCCTATCCAACCTTCAACGCCAGATCATCTTTTCAATAGACGATGTGGGCGCGCCGAAGGTTGAGCGCGCCTCGGCCGCCGCCAACCGCATGAACCCCCACACCATTGTGGAGGCCGAAAAGGTGCGTTTTGGCGAGGCGACCGCAGAGCGCTTGCTGGCCGGTGTGACCGTCGTGGCGGACGGGTCAGACAACGCCGCCACACGATATGCCGTGGCGGACGCCTGTGCGCGCGCTCACATTCCGCTCGTGAGCGCCGCGGTCCACGGTTTCGACGGGCACCTCACAACGCTGATGCCCTACGCCGCCGATCCTAAGGGCGCACTCAACCCCAGCTACCGCTGTCTGTTTCCCGACCCGCCGCCTGACGCCATGGTCGATGCGTGCGCGCGGCACGGGATCCTCGGCGCGGTGACCGGTGTTCTAGGCACCCTTCAAGCCAACGAGGTGCTCAAACTGATCCTGGGCCTCGGCGAGCCGCTCGTCGGCAAGCTCCTGCTGTTTGATGCGCGCAGCACGCGTTTTGACGTTGTGCACTATGCCCGCGCCACTTGATCACATGGCGTAGAAGAACTCCTCGCGAACGATCTTTTCGTCCTTCACCGTGTAGATCGCCACCTCACGGAACGCGGCGCGTTTGCCGCTTGTTTTGTCGGTCGCGTCTGCTGCGAAGATGCATGCAAACTTGTACTCGCCATGCAGGAAAGGCCCCTCCACCGCCATGGAATGGACTGTCATGTTCTCGTCCCACCAGGCATGCTTGCCGCGAATGGCATCCAAGCCCTCTGCCGCCCTACCCTGGTTTGGGTCCATGGCAAACGCCTCCACCGAGACCGCATCGTCCGCATAAAGCTCGTTGAGCAACGCGTTGGTCTCGTTGGTCTTGTTCGCCGTGACCACACGCTCGGCGATTTCTTGAAGTGTCATGACGCGCTCTTCCCCTAATGTTCACTACTTGTTCTAACTTGGACTGTTCCGGCTCGGGTGTCAACGCAGAGGTTCCTTTGCGCGAAAGACTGTTGCGGGGCGCACGCAGCTTGGCTAGCGTCGCGGCAACCACAACACAGGTCGGGCGCATGCCCACCCTAGGGTAGGAGAGTTTTTCTCATGATTCGTTCGCTTCTTGCCGGAGCCGCGGTGGCCGCGTTCGCCGCCACCGGCGCCTTCGCCCAAGCAGAATTCACGCTGCGCATCCAAACGCACCTCAGCCCCGAATCTGTCTCCGGGCAGAACGCTGCGGTCTTCTTCAATGACATTGAAGTCATGTCCGGCGGCCGCATCGACGTTGAGGAGTTTTATTCCTCAGCCGTGGTGAAGTCGGTTGAAACCTTCGACGCTGCTGTCAACGGGATCGTTGATGGCGACATGACCGGCGGCGCCTACCAGACCGGTAAGGACCCAGCCTTCCAGTTCGTCGGCGACATTATGGGCGGCTATGACACGCCCTGGCAGCTCTACGCCTGGCTCTACAATGGCGGCGGGCTGGAAGTCGCCCAGGCGCTCTATAACGAGTATGGGATGCAGCTTATCGGCTGGTGGATCCCTGGGCCTGAGTCCCTGTCTTCCTCTGCCCCGCTTGCCGGCCCTGATTCCATGGTCGACTGGAAGTTCCGCTCACCGCCGGGGATGCAGACCAAGATCTTCGCCAACATGGGTGCCTCGCCCATCGTGATGGACTTTACCGAGATCTTCACGGCGCTTGAGTCCGGCATCATCGACGGCGCGGACGCATCCAACCTCTCCACCAACCAGTCACTCGGCATTTACGACATCGTGAAGCACGCCACTTATCCGGGCTTCCACTCCATGCCGGCCGACCACCTGGCCATCAACAAGAGCGTATGGGACTCCATGCCGGAAGACCTGCAGCGCATCGTTGAAGTGGCAATGCAGAAGCTCTCCTTCCGCACCACGCTCGACTACGAGGTGGACATCCAGCGCGCCGCCAACGAACTCGCCGCAGCGGGCGTGACCATGCACAACTGGTCCGCTGAAGACCGTGCAGCGTTCCGTCAGGCAGCCGTGACCGCATGGGACGAGTTCGCGACCACGCAGCTCGCCAAGGATCTTGTGGCACAGCACAAGGAATTCCTCGGCCAGATTGGGCTGTTTGACACGAACTAGTCGGGTTCAACGCTCTGACAGCGGACGGCGGGAAACCTTCAAGCACCTTACCATCCATTGTCCAGGGAGCGGCGCGCATGAGCTCGCCGCTCCACGCCCCCACGGTCGTTGGCTCCGAGCCGCCCACCTGGCTCGTCCAAATCGTGAGGGCCGCCGCATTACAGCTCGCGCCCCAGCTAACCCAACGGGGCGCCTCCCTCGCCTATCTGCGCCTCGTCGGCCTTAAAGATCTCCTCCAGCACGCGGACCAGATCGCGCGAGAGGCCCTGTCGCAGGTGCCGTCCCGGCGGATCGTGCTGGTGATTGACTGCGCCCACGAGGGCTACGCGCCCGACAAAAGATTGCCGAAAGCTCTGTTTGATTTGTCGGCCAGTCTGACGGGCAAGGAAATCGCGTTTATCTTCAACCAGACCAGCGAAGTGTTCGCCGAACAGGTGGGGCCTGCCGCAGCGCGTGCGGGAGTTCGCTGCGCCTTCACCACCTTTCACAGCTTCTTCGAAACGCAGTTGCGCACGGTGCTGAGGGACGGCGCAGTCAGCACAGCCCTCAAGTTACTCAACCGCACCCCGGCCAAGCGGCTCATGTGCCTCAACTACAAGCCGCGACTCCACCGACTTCTCGCGTTGGATTTCCTGGCGAGCCACTACGGCCGGGACGAGGTGATTGGCACATTCGGCGGCGCCGAAACGGTTGCAGGTTGGCCTTGGCAACGAGTGATGCGCGAGGATGCGGCGGATTTCCCGGGCGCCCCAGAAGCTGCGGACCTCATGGCAAGGGTCGGTGCGTTCGCCACTCCAGTGAACTCGTCCAAAGGCGCTCCGTACAGCGCACTTGTGTACGGCCTACCCTTTGCGGAAGCGCGGGAGACCTTCGCAAGCCTCGTCACTGAATCGGAGATGAGTGACGGCAGCATCAAGCGCTTCACCGAGAAGAGCCTCAAGGCGCTGGCGGTCGGTCACCCCGTGGTTGTCGCCGGCAACCCTGGCACGGTCTCGTCCCTGGCGCTCCTGGGCTTTGATATGCTGGAGCACGAGATCGACCACAGCTACGACAGCGACCCAAATCCCGAGCGCAGGCTGCGCGCTGTGCTGAAACAGGCAAAACGGCTGGGCGATCTTGATGTTGAAGCACGGAGTAATTTTCTGCGCCGCAACCGCGACAGGCTGGAGAACAACGTCCGCCTGTTCGACGGTCGGCTCCTCGCGTTCATGCTGCCGTGGTGGTCAAGCCAGCTGACGAATGCTGTCATGACGACTCTCGCCGACTGGCCATCGACATCTCCCACTGCCGACTAGGGGCCAACTGTCAACGCATATTTACGCTTGATTGCGCGCGTGATCGGCGACAGTGTGCATGTCAGGTATGCTATCGGTGCCGTATGCGCGGGCAATCTGCCTGTATCGGGACCAACAATAAGCAACGAGGACACGCCTGATGGTCGAACAACCGCCGAAGAGCGCGATCGACTACATAAGCTTAGGTATCAGCCGGGTCGGCATGTTCCTCGTGGCCATCATCGTTGCGATCATGTTCTACGAAGTGGTCATGCGCTACTTCTTTGAACGGCCGACACTGTGGGTCAATGAGATGAGCCTGTGGATCGGTGGCTTCATCTACATTCTGGCAGCCCTGTACGTATTACAGCAGCGCGGTCATATTCGTATTACGCTCCTGTACGACATCGTCCCGCGCTGGCTTCAACGTGTCTTCGACACTATTTCAACTTTGTGCATCGTGATTTTTGGCCTGATGACGATCCATGGCGGCTTTAACGAAGCCGTCGCCAAGTATAATCGCTGGGAAACATTTGGAACGGCATGGGATCCGCCGATCCCAGCAACCATGAAGCCAGCGATCCTCGTCATCATGGGTCTGATTGTTGCCCAGGCGATCATGAACTTGATCCGCGACTGGAACGATCAGCCCGTCCCGGAAGGCGCTGGCGAAATCGCAGAAGAGTACAGAAGCGCCTACGCGCAAACCACACAGGACCGGCACGACTAGTCAGCGCGCCGCACAAGCAAAGAACACAACAATAAAAGGACGGTTGCGCGCCCCATGGCTCTTACGATGCCCTTCAACCCGTGGCTGGTTCTTCTTCTCGTCTCCATAGGCTGGTTTTGCTACTTATCGGTCAAGCGCGCCGATCTGCTCGCCGCCATCTTTTTGTCGATCGTTCTGATCGTACTCATTTTTGTTTTCCCGCCTGACTTCACCGACGCGTTCGACTCACAGCCTGTCCGCGATTCCATCTGGAGTGTTTACGACACCCTGCCCCAAATCTCGGGCATGGGCGTTGCGGAGCTTTCCGTCTGGCTCCTGATCGGCATCTTCTTCCTGCTCGCCATCGGCATGCCGCTGGGATTTGCTTCCGGCTTCCTCGCTGTTGCGGTGCTCTACCTGCGCTTCGGCCCGGATGTGCTGTTCCGCGCCTTCGGCACCGGTCCGTTCAACGTGCTCTCACAGCGCATCTACGGATTGATGACCGACTACGTCATCATCTCCGTGCCTCTGTTCATCTTCATGGCGTCGTTGCTGGAGCGCTCGGGCCTGGCAAGGGATATGTACTCCTCGCTCAATGTATGGCTGTCGCGCACGCGGGGCGGCATCGCTCTGGTGACGGCGGTGATGGCCATCATCATGGCGGCCATGAGCGGCATCATCGGCGGCGAGGTGGTGCTCCTGGGCCTGATCGCACTGCCGCAGATGCTTCGGCTCGGCTACAACCAGAACCTTGCCATCGGCACAGTCTGCGCGTCCGGCTCGCTGGGCACGATGATCCCGCCCTCCATCGTCCTCATCATCTACGGACTGGTGACGGAAACCTCCATCCAGAACCTTTTCACGGCCGCCTTTGTGCCGGGCTTCATCCTGGCGTCTTGTTATCTTCTGTACATAATCGTGCGGACCCAGCTTAATCCGTCCCTCGCGCCGCTGCCGCCCCGCTCTGACGACGATATGGTGGGCTGGCAAAAGCCTGCGCGCTTCCTTGCCTTTATGCTGTCGTTGGTGGTGGGCGTCGCGCTGGCCGCGTCGCTCCTTGTCTACCTCCAATCCACCTTCGGCGCGCGGACCGAGGGCCTGTTTGTCGCCGACCCGCTCCTCGACATTGCGTACATGAGCGGCTTTGCGGTGATCCTCACCGCCTCCATGATTGGAGGGCTCGGCCTGAAGGTGGTCCAGCAGGGCTGGGACATGGGCAAGGGCCTCGTCGCTCCGCTCACCGTCGTATTCGTGGTGCTCGGCTCCATCTATGGCGGCGTCACCGGGATCACCGAGGCGGCGGGCATGGGCACTGTCGCGGTCCTGATTTTCATCATCGTGCGCGGCGAGTTCACGTGGACGCTGTTCTACCAATCGCTGCAGCGCACCTTCAAATCCACCGGCACCATCTTGATGGTGACCTTCGGCGCCACGGCATTGGCGGGCGCCTACTCCATTGCCGGCGGACCGGCGTACGTTGCCAACCTCATCACCGGTGCGGAGTTGTCAGCCCTCACGGTGCTTCTCATCATGATGCTCATCTTCCTGGTGCTCGGCGCGCTGATGGACTGGGTCGGCATCGTGCTTCTGGTGATGCCGGTGTTTCTGCCCATCATCCTGCAGCTTGACCTCACCTACACTTATCTCGCCTACGGCGATCCTGAGCGTTGGTTCGACTTCGGCAACTGGTCGCTCGTCACCGAGGAGTTGACTTCCGCGCAGGCCCGCGTGTGGTTCGGCATTCTATTTTGCGTGAACATGCAGGTGTCGTTCTTGTCGCCGCCGTTCGGACCGGCCGCGTTCTACCTTAAATCAGTGGCACCGCCGCACATCACCCTGCCGCAGATCTTTGCAGGCTTCCTGCCGTTCATTTGCCTTCAGATCTTCGTGCTGATGCTGGTGTTGTTCATTCCCGGACTGACGCTGATCCTGATCTGACCGCGCTGACAATCCCCTTACCTGTGTGTTAGGCACGCCATAACGGGGTGCCGAGCAACGCGCACCGCATTTTCAAATCTGCGCGCCTGACACATGTCACCTTGGTCCGAGTGGGCCTCGCGCGGGTCAATTCTCTCGGTCTTGATACAACCGACGGAATTGCGCTCCAGGGAGGCGCGCGCCATGGCCATAAAATTCGTGAGGCTCGACGCGTCGGACGATGTGGTCACCGCAACCGTTCCACTGGAAGCCAACACTTCAGTCGAAGACGTTCTGACTGTTGGCCTGGTCCCCCGGGGGCACAAGGTGGCCACCCGCGCCATCGCCAAGGGGGAGCCGGTCCGCAAGTACGCGCAGGTGATCGGCTACGCGAGCCAGGACATTGAGCCCGGCGTACACGTCCACGATCATAATCTCAGCTTTCGCGCCACCGACTTCGATTATCGCTTCGGCACCAACCTGCGCCCGCCGGCGGAACCGGACACGCGCGACACCTTCATGGGTTACCGCCGGCCGAACGGCAAAGTGGGCACGCGCAACTACATCGCCCTCATTACGAGCGTGAACTGCTCGGCGACCGCCGCCCACAAGATTGCCGCTCACTTCACGCCGGAGCGCCTCGCGCCCTACCCGAATGTGGACGGTGTGGTCGCCTTCGCCCACGGCACCGGGTGCGGGATGGCAGGCTCCGGCGATGGCTTTGCCGCCCTGCAGCGCACCATGTGGGGCTACGCACGCCACCCAAACCACGCCGGCGTGCTGATGGTGGGCCTTGGCTGCGAAATGAACCAGATCGACTGGCTTTTGGAAGCGTACGGGCTGAAGCAGGGCCCGCTCTTTGCCACCATGAACATCCAGGATGTGGCGGGCCTGCGCCGAACGGTTGAAGCCGGCATTGCCAAGGTGGAAAAAATGCTCCCGGCCGCCAACGCGGCGCAGCGCGAGCCTTGCCCGGCCTCCGCCCTCACGGTCGCACTTCAATGCGGCGGATCGGACGCATGGTCGGGCATCACTGCGAACCCGGCGCTCGGCTATGCCTGCGATCTTCTCGTGGCCCAGGGCGGCATCGGCCTTCTGGCAGAAACGCCGGAAATCTACGGCGCGGAACATCTCCTTGCCGAGCGTGCGGCCTCCCAAAAGGTGGGCGAGGCGCTGATTGCCCGAATCAAGTGGTGGGAGGATTATGTCGCCCGCAACAAAGGGTCGATGGACAACAACCCATCGCCAGGAAACAAGCGCGGCGGCCTCTCCACCATCTTGGAAAAATCCCTCGGCGCGGCGGCAAAGGGCGGAACGACGCCACTGACCGGCGTCTACCAATATGCCGAACTGGCGAGCGAACCCGGCTTCGGCTTCATGGATTCACCGGGCTACGATCCGGCCTCAGTCACCGGCCAGATCGCATCGGGCAGCACAGTGGTGGTGTTCACCACCGGGCGCGGATCAGCTTTCGGGTCCAAACCTGCGCCCACCATCAAGGTGGCCACCAACAGCGAACTCTATCAGCGCATGAACGAGGATATGGACGTGGATTGCGGCCCCATCCTCACCGGTGAGGCATCGGTCGAGGCAGTGGGACGACACCTTTACGACACCATCCTCGCCGTGGCGTCCGGGCAACGCACCAAGTCAGAGTCGCAAGGGCTCGGCGACCATGAGTTTGTCCCATGGCAGATTGGTGCTGTGATGTAGAAACTCCTGTCTTGCTGGTGCGCTGCACTATGGTGCACCATTGTTAACCATCGAAATGCTTGCACTCCGGAGTCACGCCATGCCGCCCAAGCGTACGACCAAGAAACCGGCCACAGAGACCTATCAGGACAAGAGAGGCGAGTGGCGCTGGCGTATGCGGGATGAGAACGGAGCCATCATCGGCGCAGCGTGCGAGGGCTACGTGGACAAGGCCGACTGCGAGAAGAACGCCAAGCGCGGCAAGAATGCCCGTGACGTTTGGGAATTTTACGAAGACAAGGTGGGTGCCTGGCGCTGGCGCCGCAAAGCCTCCAACGGCAAGATCGTGGGCGCTGCACAATCCGGCTTCCGCTCCAAAAAAGATGCAGAAGCCAACGCTGCCTTCCAGGGCTACGCGAGCTAGCGCCCCGAACACCGACCACTTGCCCGCCTTAGAACCACTCTGGTCACATCGGCGCGCGGCAGGCCGGCCATCATGTTATCGTCTCCGCAAAACATGCGCGGGGAAGGGATGGCAATGCACGCTGGCAAGGAGCGCGCGCTCGAGGTTTTGAGCGCACAAGACGTTTCAGACTACGAGCGCGACGGCTTCATCGTGGTCGAAAAACGGGTGCCGCCGGAAATCGTCGCGGCCTGCAAGGCGGAACTGGCCCGCTTTCACGAGGTTGCGCGCGGGATGAGCGAAAGCGATGCCGCGATCGATTTAGAGGACAGTCACACCGCCGAAGAGCCCCGCGTGCGCCGGGTGAAGCTGCCGCACACACAAAGCGCTGTGGTCAACGACCTGATGCGCTCCGACACGATTCTTGCGCCCGCAAGGGATCTGCTGGGCCCAGATGTCCGGCTGCACACCTCCAAGCTCAACGTGAAATCAGCGCGCTACGGCGCGGCGGTGGACTGGCATCAGGACTTCGCATTCTACCCCCACACCAACGACGATCTCCTGGCGATCGGTGTGATGCTGGACGACGTTGACGAGGAAAACGGGCCTTTAATGGTGTTTCCCGGAAGCCATCGCGGCCCGATCCTGGACCACCATTCGCGTGGGGTTTTTGCCGGGACCATCGACCTGGAACGGGCCGGGCTCGACCCGGAGAACGCGACACGGGTCAAAGCGCCTGCGGGGTCCATCTCCATTCACCACGCCCGGATTGTGCATGGCTCGGCCACAAACCGCTCACCGCGCGATCGCGGCGTCATTTTCTTCGAAATGATGGCAGCGGACGCCTTCCCCATCCTCGGCTCCATGACCCAGTCACCGTCCATGGAGGAGTATGACACGCGCATGCTCTGCGGCACGCCCACGAAAGAACCCCGGCTCGCACCCGTGCCGGTCCGCGTGCCCCAGCCGCAGCCGGCGCTGAACCGCTCCATCTACGAAGTCCAGAAAGCGTCCACGAAGAAGGGTTTTGAAGATGCAGCATAGGCGCGTCGCAGCATGATCACCGTGTGGGGCCGTGCAACATCGGCCAACGTGCAGAAGGTCATGTGGACGGTGGCTGAACTTGGCATGCCCTACGAACGAATAGACGCCGGCGGCGTGCATGGCGGGCTCGATACCGACGCCTTCAGGGCAGTCAATCCACACGGCAAAGTCCCCGCAGCCCGCTTTGCTGACGGTGTGACGATGTTTGAGTCCAACGCGATCATGCGCCGTCTGGCGCTCACCGATCCGGAGCGGCGCCTTTGGCCCGCCGAGGGTCAGGCAAGCGCCGACGCAGACATGTGGGCTGAATGGGCCCACATCGAGTTCGCTTTCCACCTCACAGCGGTGTTCAAGGCCGTTGTGCGCACCCGCCCTGCTGACCGGGACCCTTCGCTCATCGCCCGGCACCTCGCCAGCGCCAACCAAGCGCTGAGCGTGGCAGAAGAGCGGCTGATGTCTGCGCCGTTCATCGCCGCGGACCAGCTAACGATCGCAGACATATCGCTCGGCTACTTCCTCTACCGATACTTCACCATGGAGATTGAGCAGGCCAACCTTCCGTCAGTGTTTGCCTATTACCAGAGATTGACAGAGCGACCGGCGTTCGCGCAGCACGTGATGGTTGACTATCAGGGCTTGCGCCCGGCCGAGTAGCCGCGGCGAGCGGTCAGACGATCTCGATTTCGATGGCCTCGATCCGCACAATCTCAAGGTTCAGCTCGCCGATCATGATCTTCTGTCCGTTCTTGACGGTGAGGTCGTCGCGGATCCCGGAATACTGATCCAGGATTTTCTCGACTTCATCGCGGCGGTCTGCGTTACGCACCTCGATCACCAGCGTGTCCCGGTGGCGCCCGCCATGGAAGAAGTCGTACGCCGTGGCATCATCGTTGAAGTAGAAAGTGTCGCGCGCATTCTGGCCGAAGAGGTGGGTCGTGCCTTCCCCGTTGGACAGCGTGTCCCGGCCGACGCCGGCAAACACAGTACCCGAGCCTTCCACCGTCACGTCATCCCGGCCTTGGCGGGCGTAAACGATGCCCACATCACCGACGACGCTCAAAGTGTCGTTGTGCGCTCCGAGATCGATGGTACCGGCGCCGGCAAGACCCAAGAGCCGGTCGGCACCGTTGCCGGCGTCAATCTCGCTGATGTAGCCGATCGCGCCAGGGTTTGCCGCCTCGCCGAGGGTGTCGGCCCCGGTGCCGAGGGAGACGAAATCTGCTTGGGCAAGCGCCTTGATGACGTCCGCGCCGCCACCGGCGATGATGCGCGAGACGGCGCCGGCAGCCTCCACAGTGTCGTGGCCGTTGCCAAGGTGCAGAAGGTTTCCGTCCCCGGTGGTGATGGTGTCGCTGCCGGTGCCGGCTGATAAGATATTGAACCACGTTTTGACCGTGGCGACGTCGTCGCCCGCCTGAAGACGGGTGACGTTGACCCCGCCCACCGCGTTGACCGTGTCGTTCCCCTCGCCTGTGTTGAGGACATTGACCCAGTTGCTGGCGGAGAAGGAGTCGTCTCCAGCGCCAAGGTTCACGATGCCTGCATCGGAGTCCGGGCCTGCGCCGTCGGCCCCCAAAACGACGGTGTCGACGCCGCTGCCCCCGTCAAGGCGGCTGATGAAGGACTTGGCGATCAGGCTGTTGACCCCGTCGCCGAGGTCGATTTCGCCAGCACCATCCACCGTCAAGCTGTCGGCGCCTGCCCCTGCAATGATCCGCCACACGGTTCCATCAGCAACGCTCACGGTATTGTCGCCGCCGCCCACTTCGATTGAGGCGCCTTCCCCGTTGCCGAAGAGGTGGATCTCGTCAGCACCGTCACCCGTCATCACGGTGCTGACGCGGTCCCATGCGGCGAGGAGGTTATTGCCGCCGCCCAACAGGGCTTCGCCGACCGGCTTCTTCGTGAAAACGCGGTCATCGCCGTCGCCGGCGGTGATCCGGCCCGCCATCTGCTCAAACACCGCGACGTTGGAACCATCGCCAAGGTTCGCAATCCCGACCCCGCCGGCGAACAGGATCTGCTCGGAGACGCCCGCGCCGCTGTTATACTCGCCTGTCCATCCCGAGATGCGGATGAAGCCGGTCGTGTCTGGCAGGGTGATGGCCATTTCTCTCGTCCTTCGGCCTTGTGGCCGTTGCTGCTATTTTCAATTTTGTTTTAGCAACGGCGCGCTAACGGACGTTGAAGCGGCTCACAGCAATTCCTTGGGTTTTCTTCACCTTGCGCGGCCGGCGGTGTTGCGTCCGGTTGCAGAAGGAATTGTCGGCACCGGTCAGCTGTGCGACGGGTGCAGCAACAAGCTATGCAACGTTGCGGGGAGTGACATGACCAACCGGCCGGCAATCGGCTTCATCGGGCTCGGCCTTATGGGCTCTGCGATGGTGGAGCGGCTCCAATCTCTGGGCTACCCGCTTACCGTGATGGCGAACCGCAACCGCGCAGGCGTTGACGATGCGGTTGGACGCGGGGCGAGCGAGGTGAAGACCGCCCGTGAGATTGCCGCGGCGAGCGATATCGTGATGCTGTGCGTGGACACTTCGGCCTCGGTGGAAAGCCGGATGAACGGGGCCGATGGTGTGATCGCCGGCCTCAAAGACGGGGCGCTGGTCATCGACTTCGGCACATCTCTGCCGGGCTCCACACTGGCATTGGGCGCTGCGGTTGAAGCGGCGGGGGGCCGGTACATGGACGCCCCCCTCGGCCGAACGCCCGCACACGCCATTGAGGGCAAGCTCAACATCATGGCTGCCGGAGCCGCGGAGGACTTTGCCCGCGCCGAGCCGGTGATGAATGATCTGGGCGAAAACGTCTTCCATGTGGGCCCGCTTGGATCAGGCCATACGCTGAAG